>JARRJE010000168.1:0-4974 GCA_037379765.1 Deltaproteobacteria bacterium | reverse complement strand
CTCGTGATATGGCCAAGAACGTCATGGGAAGGCGTTTGAATTTCGTACACCTGGCGGATCATGTATTCCGGATTGACCAGGGCCAACTCCCTGCCTGAGATCGTCTCCATCTCGTACTTCACCCCGCGGTCCTTAAGGTAGGGATTGGGTGGGGTTTTTGCGGTCACCGGGACGAAAAGTCCGCCCTGCTGGGCGGCCCAGCGATAGTAAATGAGGTCCTTTTCATACACGGTGCGGGCTTTATTCATCGCCACCGTCAGCATTTCCTGCTGGCGGTGAAAAATGGCCCAGCCCAGCAGGGAACCGGTCAAAATGGTCCAGGCCAGTGCCAGAATCCAGGGAAACCAACCCAGCCGCTTGGCTGCGAAATGACGCACCTGCTCCTCCTGCCGCCGGATGTGGCTCTCCAGCAAAGCGCAGAGGATGGCGGTGAGCAGGGCCATGATGCCGCCGATGATGCAGTGCGACTCGTGAAAATAAGGGATTTCCGGATGGAGAACCTGATCGGTAAGGGGATTGAGGTTTGCCATCATGCCGATGATCAAACCGTAAAAAAGATAACGGAGAGGCCTCTGCCAGGTGCTCAGCCCTTTGGGGAATCTGTCTGCGATCATGGCTCCCCTCAGAAAAGAAAGTCAGACGGCTCCGGACATGGCATTAGCTGCGTCATTGACCATCCGCGAAGGCCCTGCGGCATCGCCTTTTCCGAACCTTTCCCGCTCTCGCGAATAAATGAATTCGCTGAAAGTTTTCCTTTAGATTTCCGCTAATGATCGCGAGAAATCACACACCGTGGTTCGACACGCCAATAGGGCCGACATACGGACGCGCTGAAGTCGACCTGGTCTTTCAGACGGAACCTTGCGCCAAGTCCTGTAAATTACTTTTATTTCACCCTTATTTCCCTGGAATTGTCAAGCACCTTGAATTGGTTGCATGTGAGAGGATTGAGAAAATCCTACGGTGATCATCGGATTTCTTTGCACTTCTGCAAGGGTCGCGGCGGAATCTGCAGTCCGCCTTGAACTGCCGCCCCGATCTTGCAACTGGTGCAGAAATTGAACATTTGAGATTTTAATTTTTTTCTTAAATTTAAGCCTCGCGGATGCCCATCATCTAAGACAGCAAAAAATTTCAGCCGCGATGCATTTTCTTTTTGCAACAATTGTCAATTTCTCTATACAATGTTTCTTTACTACTCCTACCTTCAATTACGGTGGATAGCTGCCTTTGAAAATGGGGGAAAACGGTCAGCAGCTTCTCAATACTTAGTTTAAGAGAGCCGAAACAATCCCCGGAAAGTTGGGAATAGCCTGGCCATCCGGGGAATCTTCGGGCCGCTTGACCGACAACAGCGGCAGATCGGTTGGAGTGATGCTCTTTTTCCCCCAAGGAGTTTAAAGTTCAGGTGCGACAGGATAAAGACCACAGGTCCTCTGCCACCGGGGCAAACTGTCCGTTTTCTGTTCCTTTGGAAACGATCCCGTTTCCGGCCTTTCTTTTCTCTGTTTCCGAAAGCGCCGCCGATCCCGCCTCCATCATCGAGGCCAACGGAGAGGCATGCCGTCTTTACGGTTACACCCCGGACGAAATCCGTTGCCTGCCCGCGTCCGCGCTCTGCCCCGATTGCAGCAACCTCCTTCAGTCCGAATTGGGCCGGGAAACGGCCATCTTCGAAGCCGACCACTGGACCAAATCAGGCGAGGAATTTCCAGTCGAGGTGAACAGCCGGCTTGTCTTCCGATCCGGCCGCTGCCTGGTCCTCTCGATCCACCGGGACATCAGCCACAGCAAGCGCCTCAAGCTGGCCGCCGTCCGTTCGGAGAAGAAGTACCGGGATCTTTTTGAAAATGCAAATGACGCCATTTTTCTGGTCGACAGCGATCTGAATTACATCGATGTCAACAAGAAGGCGGTGGATCTTTTCGGCTACAGTAGGGAAGAATTCCTCCAGATGAACATTACCGACGTCATTCCGCCTCAGCAGCGGCCCCGTTCCGACCGTGAATTCGCCCGTCTGAGCAAGGAGGGATCCTACGAGAAGTTCGTGGGCAAGTTGCGCACCAAGAACGGCCGCTGGCTGGATATCGAGGTCAGCTCCTCGGCGATCATCGAAAACGGCAGATTCATTGGTTCGCGGGACATCGTACGCGATATCACCGATAGGATGCAGGCATACGCCCGGCTCGAAGAACGGGTCAAGGAGCGCACCGCTGAACTGGCCAGGGCCAATAAAGAACTGCAGCTTGAAATCGAGGAGCGGCGCAGGATCGAGCGGAGCCTTCGGGAAAGCGAAGAGAATTACCGGCAGCTGGTGCAGGCCGCCCACTCCATTATCCTGCGTTGGGACGCCGAAGGACGCATCCTCTTCATGAACGATTACGGGCTGAAGCTTTTTGGCTATGCGAAGGAAGAAATCTTCGACCGGCCAGCGCTGGGCACCATTATTCCGTTTATGGACACGGCGGGTCGGGACCTGCAGCCCATGGTGGCGGACCTGCTCCGCGATCCGGATTCCTCCGCGTACAACGAAAATGAAAACGTTTGCAAGGACGGCAGGCGACTCTGGATCTCCTGGTCCAACCGCGCCGTTCTCGACCCCGATGGCGCCGTACGGGAGATCCTGTCAGTGGGCACCGACTTTACCGCTCGCAGAGCGAGCGAGCAAGAGCTTCAGAGAACGCAGAAGCTGGAATCCCTGGGAATCTTCGCTGGCGGCATTGCCCATGACTTCAACAATCTGCTCACCAGCATTCTCGGCAATATCGAGCTTGCCCGCCTTTTCAGCGAGCGGTACGGAAAGGCATGGAAACGACTGAACCTGGCGGAAAAGGCCGCCCTCCAGGCCAAGGGCCTCACCCGGCAGCTTTCGACATTTGCCAAGGGCGGCAGTCCGGTTTTCAAGGTTGTCCCCATGACTGTTCTCATCAAGGACTGCGTCGATTTCTCTCTGCGAGGGGCTCGCGTCAAGGCAGAGCTGGACATTGCCGAGGATTTATGGCATGCGGAAGTGGACGAGGGCCAGGTGTGCCAGGTCATCCAGAACCTGGTTCGCAATGCCGAACAGGCCATGCCCGGGGGCGGCACCATCATGGTGACCGCCGGCAACCTTCATCTCGACCGCAAGAGCGGGCTGCCCCTGCATGCCGGCAAGTACCTGGAGATAGCCATTCGCGACCAAGGAGAGGGCATCCCGGAGAAATTGCTGGGGCGGATCTTCGATCCTTATTTCACCACCAAGAAGACCGGCAGCGGTCTGGGGCTGGCGGTCTGCTATTCCATCATCCGCCATCACGGCGGTCACATCGCTGCCCGCTCTGAACCGGGGGCAGGGGCGACTTTCTACGTTTATCTCCCCGCCACCAACAAGAAACCGCGGGCCCGGCAACTGGAGAAAGCAGTCGCCCCGGGCCCGGGCCGCCTCCTGGCAATGGACGACCAGAACGATGTTAAGGAGATCTTGAGCGAACTTCTTGTGCGCCTCGGCTATGACGTCGATTTCGCCAGCCGCGGTGAGGAAGTTCTTGCCATGTACAAAGCTGCTCGCGATCTAGGCCGACCCTACGACGCCCTCATTCTCGATCTCACCATTCCCGGCGGGATGGGGGGAGAGGAGACCATCCGACGTCTGCTCGAGCTGGACCCGGCGGTGAAGGCGATCGTTTCCAGTGGCTATGTCAACGACCCGGTCATGGCCGATCACAGCCGCTACGGGTTCCGGGGAGCGGTCCCCAAACCGTATCGGAGCGATGAGCTGGCCCAAGTCCTGGCCGCGGTGGTCGGCGAAAAGCACACTTCGAGACCTTCGCTGAAATAATGAATCGTCAAGGTTAGACCTCAATGAATTCTTCGAAATGCGGGAAACGGCTCTTTAGGCGTGGTTGCGCAGCTTGAGCTCGATGGGGTGCGGGTGGAGGTACCACTGACGGGCGAGATAGGGTTCGCCGTATTTGCGGACGTAGTGATTGATGAGGGTGATCGGAACGATGAGCGGCAGGATCTCCCGGCGGGTGTTGTCGATCACCTCCTGCAGCTCCTTCTTTTCATCTGCTGAGAGCTGCTTTTTGAAGTAGCCCATGAGGTGTTGGAGCACATTGGCGTTCTTCTTGGGAGTGGCCTTGAGGCGGAGTCCCGCCATAAGCTGCCTTTCGTATGTTGTAAACAGCTCCTTAGGGTCGTGCTCCGCCGCCTGCGCCACCAGCCGGCCCAGTTTTCGCTCATGCTCGGGGCTGTGAGCCATGATCAAGAGCTTGTGATCGGTGTGGAATTCCACCAGGCCGCCCCGGCCCGGGTTGTCCCGGAGCAGCCGCCGCCAGCGCTGATAGACGAAGAGCCGCTCGATGAAGTTCTCCCGAAGGCCGGGATCGTGGAGGCGGCCCTCATCCTCGACCGGCAGCAACGGCAGCCGGGCCATGAGCTCCCGGGCGAACATTCCCACTCCCTTTTTGACCATGCCGGTTTCTGTATAGACCTTGATCCGCTCCATACCGCTTGAGGGAGACTTGCTCTTGAAGATGAATCCGGAGAGGTTCTCTTGGGCCAGCTCCTCCACGCGCCGCCCGGCCCAGGCGAGCATCCGCTCGGTGTGGTCGATCCGGGTGTGCCGGGTCATCAGGCGGGGATGCCCCGGATCACCTTCCAACCGCATCGGTTCCCGGGGCACCGGCAGGCCGCATTCCACCTCGGGACACACTGGCACGAACCGCACGAACCTCCCCAGAGTGGAGGCCAAGAATGGATCGAGCTGGTGGCCGCCGTCGTAGCGTACCTTCTCCCCGAGAAGACAGGCGCTGATACCGACTTTTATTTCATCAGAGGACATGACCTTTTCACCCTCACCTCAGCCCTCTCCCTGAAGGGAGAAGGAGCTATCGAATGACCTTGCCCCGATTTAGTGGACAGTCGGTTAAGCTGCAAGTTTAAAATATGCCTCCTCGAATTGAACGGGGCTCAAATATCCGAGACTCGAATGGA
>JARRJE010000167.1:0-8757 GCA_037379765.1 Deltaproteobacteria bacterium | reverse complement strand
AAAAAAGTCAAAAGGAGATACCGAAATGACGAATAACGTCTTGATCATTCTCTCGTGCGGAACCGACAACCCCAACCGTTCCACTCGGGCCATCCACCTGGCTAAGGTGGCCAAGGAAAACGGCAAGAACGTGGCCATGTTCCTGCTCGATGACGCGGTCTATATTGCCAAGAAGGGGATTGCCGATAACCTCAAGGCGGCCACCGGCGACATTGCCGATGATCTCCTTGCCTACCTCCAGGAGTACGAGGTCCCCATCTATGCCTGTACTCCGTGCGCCAAGGCGCGCCAGATTACGGAGGCCGATCTGATCAAGGGCGCGGAGCTGGCCGGCGCCGCCAAAATGATCGAAATGGCCTGTGACAGCGCGGTGATCAGTCTGTAAGATCCATACGACTTCAATCTTCTTTTGCTGGTTGAATTAAGGGAACTCTCAGCAGTTCACCTGTCAACGTCAACATCGGCATATTTCTGAGAGGAGAAGAGCATGAAACAGTCGATCGGAGCGGCGACGATCCTTTATCCGACGCCGGTGATGGTGGTGGGGACCTTCGACCGGGAAGGCAGGCCCAATGTGATGACAGCGGCCTGGGGCGGCATCTGCTGTTCCAGCCCTCCCTGCCTGGCGGTTTCACTGCGCAAGGCGACTTACACGTATGGCTGCCTTGTAAATAGGCAGGCCTTCACTGTCAGCATTCCTTCCCGAGACTTTATCCGGGAAGCGGATTACTTCGGGATGGTGTCCGGGAAAAAGATCGACAAGTTTGCCGAGAGCGGATTGACCCCGGAAAAGGCGGAAAAGGTGGACGCTCCCTTTGTCAAGGAATTCCCCTTTGTGCTCGAGTGCAAGGTGCTCCAGACCATTGAGATCGGATTGCACACCCAGTTCGTGGGCGAGATTCTCGACATCAAGGTCGAGGAGGAATTTCTGGACGAGGCGGGCAAACCGGTGCTGGAAAAGATTCAGCCATTTTTCTTCGCGCCGGATCATCGCCGTTACTACGGCGCAGGTGAATTGCTCGGTCAGGCTTTTTCCCTGGGCAAGGAAATTTCCTCCCGGCGGGAGAAATGAGAGCTCTTCCGTTGGTTCGATCTTCCTGGATTCAGCCGAAGAGGTAGAGACAGATGGCGACAGCAGCGCTGATGCCTACCAGGTCCGCGGTGAGGGCGGCCGGCAGGGCGTAGCGGAGGCGGCGGACCTGTACCGCCCCGAAATAGACGGCCAGCACGTAAAAGGTGGTCTCGGTGGAGCCCTGAAAGGTGGAGACCAGGTAACCGGTGTAACTGTCCGGGCCGATGGCCGGATTCTTGATGATGGAGGCAAGGATGCCGTAAGCGCCTGAGCCGGAAAGAGGCCGCAGAAGCGCCATGGGCAGGGCCTCTGCTGGCAGGCCGATCTTGCCGGTCCAGGGACCCAGGAAGCCGACCATCGCCTGCATCGCGCCACTGGCGCGGAACATGCCCACCGCAACCAGGATAGCGACAAGATAGGGAATGATCTTGACCGCCACCTGAAAGCCCTCCTTGGCCCCTTCCACAAAGACTTCGTAGACGCGTACCCTCCGCAGAATGCCGAAGGTAAGAAATCCGATCATCAGCCCGGGAATGACCCAGGGCGCAATGGCCCGGCCGTACAGGATCGTAAGGGGAATGAAGCCGATCACTGCCAGCATGGCCAGTCCGCTGACCCACAATGGATAAGCCTGCTCGGCCTCGGCGGGCAGCTGCTCGGGATCGGGATCAGGATCGGCGGCAGCCGCGACTCCCAGTGTCGCAGCATCCTCGATCGTCACCGGCCGAGAAAAGCGTTTGTAGAGCTTGGCGGCGACAATGGCGGCGGCCGTGGAGCAGAGGGTAGCGAAAAGGGTGGTGGGCAGGATGCCGGCCGGATCCGTGGATCCGGCCGCGGCCCGCAAGGCGATGACGCCGGTTGGCAGCAAGGTGATGCTCGAGGTGTTGATGGCCAGAAACAGGATCATAGGATCGGTGGCGGTGCCGGGACGCGGATTGAGCTTGTCGAGCTCCTGCATGGCACGGATGCCGAATGGGGTGGCGGCATTTCCTAGCCCCAAAGCGTTGGCGGAAATGTTGAGAATCATGGCGCCCATGGCCGGATGCCCCGGCGGCACCTCCGGGAAGAGGCGCACCATCAGGGGCCGGATCAGCCGGGCGAGAATGGCGAGCAGGCCTCCGGCCTCCGCCACCTTGACCAGCCCGAGAAAGAGGGTCATCACTCCGATCAACCCGATGGCCAACTCCACGGCGCCGCCGGCAGTTTTCACCATGGCCGTGGTGAGTGCCGCCATGGGGGCGGCGGTGCCGGCGGCCGGCAGCCAGTGCAGTTGATGCCAACCGGCGGTCACGAAAGCGACGGCGACAATGGCAAAGAAAATGGCATTCATCCGAAGAGAGGCACCTCGTCAAAATCGCATGGCAATCGATTCAGAGCATTGGAGGAAGGTACCCTGCCGGGCGGATTTGTCAAGGACGGTCTGATGCCGGGGCGTGGGGGCTGTGAAAAGGGGGATTCAGGCCTTTTCCGTTAGATAACGGTGGAGGGCGTAAAGTCCATCGGGGGTGAAGGGCTCACGTTCGGCAAGGGTCATGGCCTCCTCCACGGACATGAAGGAGCCGCCGGCCACCTCTTCCTCCTGCAAGCGGATCTCGTTGTCCCAGACGCAGGAAAAGGCGCGGCCCCAGACTTTGTTGCCGTGGTCCTCGTGATAGAAATCGAAGAGGAGCTTGAGCGGCGCGCCTACGATTCCCAGCTCCTCGGCCAGTTCACGGACGGCCGATTCCTCGTAGGTCTCGCCGGCAGCAACCACCCCGCCGGTGGCCACGCAGAAATATCCGGGGTAAATATCCTTGGTCGTCGTCCGCTTCTGCACGAAGATTTCCCCTTTGGAATTGAAGACCAGGATGTAGGTGGCCCGGTGTGGGAGGTTGAAGCGCCGCATGACCCGGCGGCCAGCAATGCCGACTTCCCGGTTGCCTTCGTCCACGATCACGATCTGCTCATCTTGTGTGCCCATCGGTTTGTACCCGGTTTGAGGAGTTGAAGAATAAGCAAAAGCTAGCCGCTTTCATCTTCTCTTTCAACGGGTTTTCAAAGGTAGATCCGTGATGGAATCGTTGGAACAAGAGAAGGGGAGGGGCACCAAAAGACAGCCGGCCACATGAGGAACCGCGCTAAGCAGCGGAGCGATCGCGGGAAGACCCGGTTTCTTTGATCACTGAACGAAAAAAGCCCCGCGACGCGGAGCTTTGGCATGATCATCAAGGGAAACCCTCAGGCGAATTCCGGCTCCTCCTCCTTTTCAAGCTGCACCGCAACCGGAGTCGCATGGAAGATGGTATTGAACACCGGCGAATATTTCTGCGCCATTTCGATGAGCTCCTGCTTCTGCTGGGGAGAAATATCGGCGTCGATGTGAAAGATCACTCGGATCTGCTGATAGCCCACCTTCACCTCTTCGGAGATGCCGAGAAAGCCGCGGAGGTCGATATCGCCCTCCAGCCGGGACTCGACCTCCCTGATTTCGATGCCTTTGGCCGCGGCATGGGCAACCAGGCTGGTCGTGAGACAGCCCGATAGAGCCACGAGCAGGTACTCGACTGGATTGGTCCCCTCGCCTTTGCCCATAAGAGCGGTCGGTTCATCGATCTCGAAGGTCACCGGTTTTCGAGAGGTATCCTCTTTGCCGGCGGTATAAAAGCCATGCACCCTGGCTTGGCCATGGGTGCCGTCGAGCCATTTGTTGTTCGCCCGGACTTTGCTTTTGCCGAACTCGGGTTCTCCCTTAATCTGCTCGATGGTGCGGAACAGTTGGTCGACATTGATGCCGTTGACGAATTTGTCTGGTGCCATCCGGAACCTCCCTGCAAGTTGGTGGAATGAGAAACGGCCAGGATTTCCGGCACTGCGAGGGGCCTGCGGCTTGATCGGAATGTATAGAAAATGATCTTACGGATGGTCAGGAAGAGTCAAGAGGAAACGGCCGTCTCTGCATTGAACATAAGAAAGCAGAACGCGGCCGTTATCGCGAGCAGTATTGATTATTATGCAGGGTTAGGCGAGGGCTTCCTCTTCCTCGTTCTCTTCTTCCCCTTCCTCCTTGCCGAAGGCCTTTGCTTTTTCGGCCAATTCTCGGATGCGGCCCTGCACTAAACTGTTGATCGTGCCTTCGGGGTAGGAGCCGTCGTCCTGCCTCTCGCCCGCCTCGGTGCCGGTAAGCAGAGTGATGCCCTCGTCAATGGTGGCCACCGGATAGATGTGGAACTTGCCTTCGGCCACTGCGGCCACCACGTGTTCGCGGAGCATCAGATGGGTGCAATTGGCAGCGGGGATCATCACCCCCTGACTGCCGGTAAGCCCCTTGGCGCGGCAGACCTCGAAGAAGCCCTCGATCTTCTCATTGACACCGCCGATGGCCTGTACCTCACCCCGTTGGTTCACAGAACCGGTTACGGCCAGCTCTTGGCGGATGGGGAGTTCGGAGAGGCTGGAGAGCAGGGCATAGAGCTCGGTGGAGGAGGCGCTGTCGCCTTCCACCCCTTCGTAGAGCTGCTCAAAGGTGATGCTCGCCGAGAGCGTCAGCGGTACGTTCAATGCATACTTGCCGCCAAGGTATCCGGAGAGGATCATCGTTCCCTTGTTGTGGATGCGGCCGCCGAGCTTGGCCTCCCGGTCGATGTTGACCACGCCGTTGCTGCCCATGTGGGTGCGGGCGGTCACCCGCGAGGGCTTACCAAAAGCATAATCGCCATCGACAACCTCGCCGAATTTGGTTGCCACCTTCCTACGGTGGGAAGTGAGGCGTGATCCGTATTCCACCACCTTGGAAACCCCGGAAGGGGCGAAATGTTTCAACCCTTCCTCCCGGCAAACGCTGCCGATGAAATGCGCGTATTGCTCAGCCGTTTCGTCGTCCCAGTCGATGCGGGTCTCGAAATCAGCCTTTACCTTGAACAGCTCCTGGAAGTCGGGATCGTGATTGTACAGCAGGTAGTAGATGAAGGGATCACCGATGAGAATTACCTTGATGTCGAGGGGGATGGGTTCCGGCTGCAAGGTGCGGGTGGTGATTAGACCATAAGCTTCGCCCATGCTCTCGATTTCGATTTCCCGGTTTTTGAGGGCCCGCTTCAGCACGTGCCAAGCCAGGGGCTTGGTGAGCACGTCGAAGACATCCAGCATCAGGTAGCCGCCGTTGCACACGTGCAAGGCCCCGCCCTTGATCATTCTGAAGTTGGTGACCAGTGCCCCGAATTGTCCCATATGCTCGATGCGGCCAATAAGGTTGGGGCCGGTGGGATTGCTTTCCATGCACACCGGCGCTCCCTTGGCCTCGCTGTTGTCCACGATCAGGTTGACCCGGTATTCGTCGAACGACGGCTGGCGTCCGCCCGACATCATGGCCATGGCGAGTCTCTGCTGCTTGGGGGCCTCCTCCATCTGTTTGATTTGTCGAAAAGTGTGGACATTCTTGAGGAGAAAAGCGCGGGCTTCTTCGAGGTAGCGACCAATGCCTTCATGTTCGGCATATTTTTCCTTGAAATCGTCGATGAGATGGTCGACGGCAAAGCCTACCACCCGCCGGTCGAGTTCCCGGGCCCTTTTTTTGCCCTCCTTCTGCAGCTCTTGCACCAGGCGCATGGTTTCCCGCATCTCTTCCTGCAGTTCCTCGCGGCCATGTTCAATACGCTGCTGCTCCTTCTCACTCAGTTTTTCCAGCTCGTCGGGCGTGAGGAGCTCACCCTTTTTGACCGGCACGATCATCAGTCCCTGGGGCGTCTGCACCAGTCCGAAATCGCGTTCCTGGGCTTTTTCGTTCAACTTCTCGAACAATCGTTTACTCTTGTTCTGGAATTCCTCCTCGATCTTTTCCCTCTCCTGTTCGTACTCTTTGCCTTCGAAGGCCCGGGGAACATCGGATTTGAGATCCTCCACGAGGTGGTCCATGTCGTCCCGAAACTCCCGGCCCTTTCCCGCGGGCAGACGCAGGGCGTGCGGCTTGTCCTCGTCCTCGAAGTTGTTCACGTAAAGCCAATCGTCCGGCACGGGTTTGTTGGCGGCGTCCTTCACCAGAAATTTCCGGATGATGGTTCGCTTGCCGGTGCCCACCGGCCCCAGAGCATACATGTGGTAGCCCTGACTCTTAATGTGAATGCCGAAACGAACGGCGCCAAGAGCCCGGTCCTGCCCGATCACCCCTTCTAGAGGCGGAATGTCCGCAGTGCTCTTGAACGGAAAGATCGAGGGATCGCAGGTACGGCGCAGCTGCTCCGGAGTCAGTTCCCGTGGTTCGGTCGCCATATTTCCTCCTTTGCGCTTGAGATGGGTCGGTCATGGTTGGGAAAAAATCGATGAACCCTTTTTAACGGCTCGGGAATCCCTCGAATTCAGTGTATACTAATCGGTTTATGCCAGACAACTCTTCCACCGAAATCAAGGAGTTCGTTGAGAAGGCGCCGATCGTTGCTCGAAGCCGGTTCCCGGTATCGATCTCCCCCTCTATTTGATCTCTTCGAGAATCGAAAAAACTTGCTCCTCGATTTTCCGCGATGGCAGAATAATGATGTCTGGTTTTCTTGGAAAAAATTGAATTTGCGCGGTGATAAGGAGGTTGACGACCATCTTCGGATGCCA
This sequence comes from Deltaproteobacteria bacterium, assembly GCA_037379765.1. Taxonomy (GTDB): domain Bacteria; phylum Desulfobacterota; class Desulfobulbia; order Desulfobulbales; family UBA5123; genus JAJYKH01. Next base: position 2,108 of record JARRJE010000167.1, on the reverse strand, counting down.
TTTTCGATGTGCAAAAATGGAGGAAAGCATGATAGGGACATGGGCTTTCAGGGTTTTTGCTTTGAGTGCTGCAATCCTGTTTGTATTTCAGGTTAATTGCCGCGCAAATGAAAAAGATGGTACCGCCTCCGTCAAGGTCGAGGAACTTCCTGTTTACGCAAGGGCCTCCCTGGAGAGCTCAATAGTGGCGAATGTCGCTCGAGGTCGGGCGGTCATGGTGAAAGTAGAGATGCTCGGTGCAAGCGCTGACGGCCCTTGGTGCGGCATCGCCTTGGTCGGGGAGCCCGGTTTCGCCGGCTTTGTGCAGTGTAAGGGCTTGAAGAGAGAAAGCAGTCAGGAACAAGAGTGGAAGCTCCTCGGGGTTTCATCCGCCTCGAAACTCTCTTTTGATGCAACCAAGGTGATCATCAAGGGCAACCAGGTGCTGGTACCGGTGATGCTGAGGAATGGCAAGCATAAGGAAAAGGCTTTGCTGCTGCTGGATACCGGTGCTTACCAAACGGTCATCCATTCCGAAGTCGCCTCTCGGCTGAAGCTCAATACGAGAAAAGCAGAGAAGGCTTTAGTCCGGGTCGCGGACGGCTCTGCTGTCTCTACTTGGCGTATCAGAATCGATGATCTGCGGGTTGGGCCGCACCTGCTGGAAGGCATGGAGATATCGATCATGGATTTCAACGGCCCGAAGACGGACCATGACGGTTTGTTGGGCATGGACGTCTTGCGCAGTCTGCATTACCGGGTCGATTTTGAAAATCAGAAGATTGTCTGGCAATAGGCTCCGGCTGCAGACCTTAGGCAGGTGAAAAATAAAGAATAGGATTGGCTTTCATTTGTAGGCCGCTCTCGTGGGGCGGCCACTCAATCCGGAAGAGATGCTTTACAGCAGGTCGGTGGCCGCCGACATCTGGTCGAAGTAGGCGAGGACCTTGTCCTTGTTCTCCGACTCCATGTGGGCCATGGCGGTGCGCGGGTGCTGGTTGAGTACTCCATTGACCATATAGGGAATGAAGTAGCCCCAGTCGATTTTTTCGCGCCAGGGGAGGATTTCCTGCTCGATGGCATCGATGAGTGGACGTACCTTGAATTTCGGGTTCTTCAGGAAGGAGATGAGCAACTCCAGAGGGCAATTGCCGGCGCCGCGGCCGATACCGTACAAAGTGGCATCCAGGAAGTTGATGCCATTGATAATGGCAGAGATGGTGTTGGCAAAGGCCAGTTGCTGGTTGTTGTGGGCGTGGATGCCAATGGTTTTCCCAGGGAGGCTTTCCATGTACTTTCTGGCCAGAGTGTCGATGTCCTCCGAGTAGAAAGCCCCGAAACTGTCTACCAGGTATATGACCGGCACTTTGCTCTTGGCCAGATCCTCCAGAGCTTCGTTCAACTCACGTAGGCCTACGGTGGAGACGGCCATCAGGTTGATGGTGGTATCGTAACCTTTGTCCTGGCAATGATGGGCCAGATCGATGGCCTTGTCCACCTGGTGAGCGTAGCAGGCGACCCGGACCATGTCGAGGGAGCTTTCCTCCTTGGGGAGGATGTCGTCATAGTCGATACGGCCGATGTCGGCCATGGCCGAGAGCTTGATTTTCTTTTCGCCGGGGCCGATGATCCGCTGCAGGTCCCCTTCAGCGCAGAACTTCCAGGGGCCGCACTCATCCCGGGAAAATGAAGATTCGGAGCTCAGATAGCCGATTTCCATGTAGTCGATGCCTGCTTCCGCAAGAGAGTCGTACACCTTCTTGACGAATTTGTCGTCGAACTGCCATTTATTCATCAGGCCGCCGTCGCGGACCGTACAATCAACCACCTTGATCTCGGGTCTGAACATGGATCTGCTCCCGTTTATCGAATTTCAAAAAGGGTAAAGAGTGCAGTTAATCAGGAATAGGGGCATTGCTCAATGAATTTTTTCACATTGGCGCCGATTTCGGAGATATTTTTCCTAGCCAGGGCCTCCCGGCCGAACAGCGAGGAACCGACTCCCACCGCCGTTGCTCCAGCCGCATAGTAGTCCTGCAGGTTGGTGAGAGAGACCCCGCCCACCGCGGCCAGGGGGATATGGTCGAACGGCCCTTTCAGTTCCTTGATGTAGCGCGGCCCGCCCAAGG
>JARRJE010000166.1:0-4984 GCA_037379765.1 Deltaproteobacteria bacterium | reverse complement strand
ATGGTGTCCATTCAATCAGGGGACAAAGTGGCGGCCGACCTACGGCTCCTTCGGGTGAAAGAGCTCCGGGTTGATGAAGCGATTCTGACCGGGGAATCGGAGCCGGTCGCCAAGGCCGCCAAGGCTGTGGATGAGGATGCGGACCTTGGAGACCGCACTTGCATGGCCTACTCGGGCACCATCGTCACCTCCGGGCAGGGTACCGGTGTTGTGGTTGCCACCGGCCAAGCCAGCGAGATCGGCCGGATCAGCGATATGCTCGCCGAGGTGCAAACCCTGGTCACTCCTCTGTCGCGGGAGATGGATAGGCTGGCCCGCCATCTGGCAATAGTGATTATCGGGGTCGCCGCCGCTCTTTTCGGATTCGGAGTGCTGACGCGGGGATATACGGCGGTCGAGATGTTTATGGTGGCGGTGGGATTGATGGTGGCGGCAATTCCCGAAGGGCTGCCCGCCATCGTCACCATCACCCTGGCCATCGGAGTCCAGCGCATGGCCCGGCGCAACGCCATTATCCGGAGGCTGCCCGCAGTGGAAACTCTGGGGGCGGTGACTGTCATTTGCTCGGATAAAACCGGCACCCTGACCCGCAACGAAATGACTGTGCAGGCCGTGATTATGGCCGGATACAGCTACGGGATTGAAGGAATCGGATACGACCCGCACGGCGGGGTTATCTGGAATGGAAAGGAGATCGACCCCGATCTTCATCCCTGGCTCAAGGAGTTGGGAAGGGCGGCGATTCTCTGCAATGACTCGGTACTTGAGCAGCAGGACGATGGTTGGCTAATTCAGGGTGATCCGACCGAGGGGGCCCTCCTGACCTTGGGGGGTAAACTGGGTCTTGACCGCAACTTCGAAGATGAGGAACGACCCCGCACCGACGTCATCCCCTTCGAGTCCGAGCACCGGTTCATGGCCACTCTGCATCACGACCATGCGGGCCACGGCTTCGTCTATCTCAAAGGAGCGCCTGAGCAACTATTTGAGATGTGCACTCGCCAGCGCCGTCAAGGCGATGATGAAACTTTTGATCTCAATTTCTGGCAGGAGGCGGCGATGGAGCTGGCCGGTCGTGGGCTGCGGCTGCTGGCTGTCGCCCACCTGTCTGTCTGGCAGGAGCACCGAGAATTGAATTTCTCAGATGTGGAAGGAGGACTGACTCTCCTGGGGCTGCTGGGAATCACTGATCCGCCCCGGCAGGAGGCAATCGAGGCGGTACGTACTTGTCGGTCCGCCGGCATCGAGGTCAAAATGATAACCGGCGATCACGGCCGGACCGCACAGGTCATCGGTCGGCAGATGGGGATAGACGGCGAGCGGGTCCTGACCGGATCCGAGCTGGAAGTCACTTCGGATCGGGCGCTCCAGAGAGTGATCGGGGAAGTGAATGTTTTTGCCCGCTCGAGCCCTGAGCACAAACTGCGTTTGGTTCAGGCGCTCCAAAGCAACGGTGAGGTGGTGGCCATGACCGGCGACGGGGTGAACGACGCCCCGGCCCTCAAACGGTCCGATGTCGGAGTGGCCATGGGCATTAAAGGAACCGAGGTCGCCAAGGAATCCTCGGAGATGGTGCTCGCCGACGACAATTTCGCTTCCATCGCTCACGCCGTGGAAGAGGGGCGCACTGTCCACGACAACATCAAGAAAGCCGTCACCTTTATTCTGCCCACCAATGCAGCCGAATCGCTGGTGCTCATCGCCGCCATCGGTTTTGACATGATGCTGCCGATCACCCCGGTTCAGATTCTTTGGATCAACATGATCACGGCGGTCACCCTGGCCCTTTCTCTGGCTTTCGAGCCGGCTGAGTCCGATATCATGCACCGACCGCCGAGGGACCCGAGGGAACCTATCCTGACCCCCTTCCTGCTCTGGCGCATCGGCTATGTATCGATCGTGATGGTGATCGGAACCTTCGGCCTTTTCCTCTGGGAACGACGAAACGGTGCCAGCATCGAACTGGCCCGCACCTTGGCGGTGAACACCTTGGTAATGTTCGAGGTCTTCTACCTCTTCAACACCCGCTACTTGCGCCGTCTTGTGCTGTCGGTGAAAGGGCTTGCCGGGAGTCGCTATGTGCTCATCGCCGTGGCCCTGGTCATTATCTTTCAGCTCCTGTTCACCTACACACCGCCTATGCAACATCTCTTCGCTACAGTGCCCTTAAGGGCCGCGGACTGGTTACTCCTCACTTTGACAGCGGCATCGATCTTCATCTTGGTCGAAGCAGAAAAGATCCTCACCAAAGGCGGCGGGCGACAAAGATTGAATGTCCAAAGCCGGAGATAATGTACCTTCCAGATGGAAATCCGTATCCTTCAGGATATCGCCATCATTTTTGGATTGGCCATTATCGTCCTTCTCGTCTGCCACCGCATCCGGCTGCCCTCAATCATCGGCTTCCTGCTCACCGGCATTGTGGTCGGCCCGAACGGGCTCCACTTGATTCGGGGATTGCACGAAGTTGACGTCCTCGCCGAGATTGGGGTGGTCCTGCTGCTATTTACCATCGGTCTCGAATTTTCCTTCGGCGAGCTCGTCCGCATCAAAAGAACAGTCCTGGTCGGCGGCTCCCTGCAAGTACTCCTCACGATCATTTTTGCCGCCACAGCGGCGACGACTGTCGGGGGCTTGGCTGGCCGGCAGGCGGTTTTCGCCGGATTTCTCCTCGCCCTCAGCAGCACCGCCATTGTGGTGAAAATGCTCCAGGAGAAGGGAGAGATCGATAGCCTCCACGGCAAGACCATCTTAGGCATCCTCATTTTTCAGGACATTGTGGTCGTGCTCCTGATGTTGACGACCCCGATCCTGGCCGGCACCGGTGACGGGGTGGTCCGTACTCTCCTTTTACTCGCCGCCAAGGGGCTTGGCCTCATTGGCTTCGTCATCCTCGCCACCCGCTTTTTGGTGCCGCGCATCCTCTATCTGGTGGCCCGCACCCGGAACCGGGAACTGTTCCTGGTCGCCATCGTCAGCATCGGCCTGTTCACCGCCTGGCTCACCTCCCTCGCCGGCCTCTCCATCGGGTTGGGAGCCTTTCTCGCCGGATTGGTTATCTCCGAATCGGAGTACAGCGAGCAGGCCCTGGGCGGCATCATGCCTTTCCGGGATATCTTCATCAGCTTTTTCTTCGTTTCGGTGGGAATGCTCCTCAAGCTCGATTTCGTGCTGGCCCATTCCCTGGCCATCGGCCAGCTGACCCTCGCTGTCATGATCGGCAAGGTCGGAATCGTCTTGTTGGTTACCGGTTTGCTCGGCTTGCCCCTGCGAGCCATGCTCCTTTCTGCTTTGGCCTTGTTCCAGATCGGGGAATTTTCCTTCGTGCTCTCGCGGGTGGGCTTGGAATATGGCCTGCTTGTCGGCCAGGGCTACCAGTACTTCCTGGCAGTGACCGTTCTCACCATGGCCCTCACCCCTCTTCTGGCCCGCCTCTCCCATCCTCTCACTGAGCTGGCTTGCCGCCTGCCCCTGCCCGACCGATTGCGGAGCGGCCTGGCTCCCGTGCCGGTTACACCTGCCCCCCGTAAAGAAGAACATCCCGAGAATCATCTGGTGATCGTGGGTTATGGCCTCAATGGCAGGCATCTGTCCCAGGCCGCCAAAGCCGCCGGCATTTCCTACCTGATCGTCGAGACCAATCCGGATATCGTGCGGCGGGAGCGCAAAAACGGGGAACCGATCTATTAAGGGGACGCCAGCCATGAGGCCGTGCTCGCCAAAACCGGCATTGATTCGGCCTGAGTGGCGGTAATTGCCATCTCCGACCCGGTAACCACCCGTCGGATCGCCAAGCTCGCCAAGGAGCTCAACCCCGGCCTCTACCTTATCGCCCGCACCCGGTTCGTGGTGGAGATGGAGCCCCTGTACCGCCTGGGGGTGGATGAGGTGATTCCAGAGGAGTTCGAAACGGCGGTGGAAATCTTCACCCGAGTGCTGACCCAATACCTGGTGCCCGTGAACGACATCGATCGCTTCATAGCCGAGATCCGGGCCGATGGCTATAAGATGTTCCGCAGACGGCCGGCCGCGGCCTTGCCGGCGAGCTTGGAATCCTATCTGCCCGGAGCGGAGGTCAGAGTGGTGCGGGTGGAGGAGGGATCCACTCTGGCAGGCCACACCATCGCCGAAATCGGGCTGCGCAAAAATTACGGGGTGACCGTTCTCGGGGTGCGGCGGGACGCCGCTATGGAGAGCAACCCGGGGCCGGGAACGACCATCGAAACGGACGATTTGCTGGTGCTCTTTGGGACTCCTGAGAATCTGGGTCGGGTCATGTGTATGATACGGATGATGGGCGAGTCGTGCCCACTGCCCTGATGGCTATGCCGGGAGCCCTCGAAAACCGAAACCGGAAGAGGAAAGAAAGAGACACTCCCAAATTTCAACCAGCCATCTTCGAGTCCACACTCCAACACCCCCCTTGCATCGACCACTGCCCACGAGGTTTCAGCCTCCCCCGTCATTTCGCTCCCTACTCAGGACTGCAAATCTGCACCCGGATTTGGCCTACCGAGCCATCGCGACCATTGCGGCCGTGTACTCAAGCCGAAGCTCCAGTGGGCCGAAATTCAGCCGTACCTACTGTGATTTTTTCATGTTAGTCAATACGTCCCCCATCCCGTCCCCCAGGAGATCGGATTTTTGGCGACGCCATCACTGCTTCCCTTCACGTTCAAGCTTGGCCACCAGAAAGGCCGCCCCGATCTGTGACAGCCCCAGGTTTCCCGAGAGCTCGCTTGTGGGAAGATATGCGTCTGGAAGTGCAAGTTGGATCCAGAGTGAAAAACCAGTTTGTCCTCTATGATCCACAGAATTCCATTAACAACCGGGGGCATATGGGAACTTCCGCCACTCCCGGGATTTTGCATATCTCAAGACGGCCCCATGCGCCAGAAGGCGCATGGGACCTGAAGGGCGTAGTCGGAGGGGAGGTTTTAATTGGTGTTGGAGTCTTGGACCTGCCAGACGCTCAGGGTTCCAC
>JARRJE010000165.1:0-7530 GCA_037379765.1 Deltaproteobacteria bacterium | reverse complement strand
GAAATCAGCGACCACGCCCTTCGGATGGTGACCGCGGAGGTGGTCAAAGGGATACCAGTGCTTTCCGGCGCCAGGGAGCAGCGAGCCGAATCGACGGAAGAGCTTTCCCGGTTGCTGCGCGAAGCCCTGGCCGATTTGGTTTTCGGCGACCGTGTGGTGGCCAGTCTGCCGGCGGTTGGCTGCTTTCACCGTGATCTCGAGTTTCCTTTCGGGGAGTCCAAGAAGATCGAGCCGGCGGTGGTCATCGAGATGAGCAGCCAAGTGCCGACGGGCGATGAGCTGGTCTACGATTTTCTGAGTGCGCACCCTCTGGACAAGGGCGGCTTTCTGGTGCCGGCGGCAGCGGTGCGGCGCTCGGAGGTCGTCGAGCTCCAGGAGGTGTTTCGGCAGGCGGACCAATCCCTGCACCTTCTCGATGTCAGCCCGTTCGGTTATGCCGCTGGCCTCGCAAGGGAAATACCCGAGGGTGTTCTCGCGGTGGTGCTGCACCGTGAAGTCTGCGTGGCTAAGGTGAGCGCCGGCCGTGTGGAAGCCTTTCGCAGCATGCCTCGAGCGGAAAAGGACTCCCCGGACCGGTTAGCGGAGATGATCCATCGCGACTATCTGGCGCTGGCCGGCTCCAGGCAGGATGATCCCTTTCCGCTCTTCGTGATCGGTGAAGGGGCGGGAGAGGAGCTTGTGCAGTCTTTGGCCGCTCTCGGGGTTGCGGCCCGTTATCCGGACCTGGAAGCTGATGGACAGAAACTTGTCCCCGCCCTATTGCCGGCTGCGGCATTGGCCATGCGGGCGGCTGCCCCCGGGCGCACGCGCCGGTTTAATTTCCTTCAGGGAGATCTTGCACCGAAAAACGAGTGGGCCGTATTTCGCCGCCAGTTGATCGTTCTGGCGGTTCTTCTTGCTATACCGGGGATTTTATTTGCAACCGGCGCCTATCTCAATTACACCCACCAGCAGCAGCGAGCGGAGTTTCTCCGTAAGGAAACCGTCGCCGTTTTCAGCCGCACGTTTCCCGATGTTCACACCATCGTCGATGCACCGGCCCAGATGCGCAGCAAGTTGGCCGAGCTGCAGAAGAAAACGCGGCTGCTCGGCCTCGGTCGGGAGCAGTCGGCTCTGGCTGTCTTACGGGAAGTTTCGGCCCGAACCCCGCCGGAGATCAAAGTCGATATCCGCGAGCTGATCTGGGACGGTGACCAAGTGCGTCTGGAAGGAGCTACTTCCACCTTTGACGCGGTCAATCGCCTCTCCCAAAGTTATCAAGCTTCGCCCCTGTTCGATCAGGTCCAAATCGCCGATGCCAAGATGAGTGTCGATAGCGGCCGGATCGATTTTCGTTTCACTATGAAAATGTCCGGGAAGGAATCCCAACCATGATCGATCGTATCTCATTGCGGGAAAAGGTTTTCCTCCTTGCCGGCATTGCCTTTATTCTGTTGTTCCTGCTATGGATCGGCGTGATCGCGCCGTATCGGCAAGGCATCGAGATGGCTGACTCGCATATCGCCAGTCGCAGCCGGCAACTTGAGGAAATCCGTCAACTCCAGCAAGAGTATCTGCACCTCCAGAAATCGATGGCCGCTGCCGAACGAAAACTGGCGCAATCGGATTTCTCTATTTTCCCTTTCATCGAAGAGGTGACCACCCGCACCGGCGTACGGGACAACCTGGTGTCGATGCGTCCGCAGGCCGCGCAGATGCAAGGGGAGTTCCGAGAGGATTCGGTGGAGATCAAACTGGAGAAGATCCACCTCGACCAGTTGGTGAAGTTGCTGCACGCCATTGAATCGTCCAATCTCTTTCTTAATATGAAAAGTCTGCGGATCAGGTCCCGGTTTGACAACCGCACCCTGCTCGACACCGACCTCACCATTTCCTCTTTCCGGAAAGCGGCATGAACGTGCGCATGAAGCTCCCAGCTTTTATCAGCGCGGGGGGGAACGGCAAAGCCCGTTTCCGTCGTGCGCGCCTCGTCTTCTCTCTGGCAGCAGCTTCTATCCTGCTTTTTGCCTTTCTCGTTTCTTTCATCATGTTCTTCCCCGAGCAACCGCTGCGCGAGTGCCTCGAGCGAACAGCATGGCAGCAAAGTGGGGGAAAGGTGACCATCGACAGTTTGTCCCTTGCCCCTCCTTTGGGCCTGCGGCTCACCAAGATCGGCTGGCAGCCCATAGATCCGAAATGGCCGCCGATTACCATCGACAGCGCAAGGATCTCGCCTCTATGGACGACCTTGCTCAAGGGGGATCCGGGGGTGGCGGTCCAGGCCGCTCTCTCCTCCGGCACCTTGAAAAGCCGTATGACGAAAGATGGCAGCTTCGAGGCGACCTTGGCCGGGATCGTTCTCCGCCCATTGCTTCCTCGCGGTTTCGCTTATCTGCCGGAGGGGACCATCGAAGGAAGTATCCAGGGGACGCAGATGCTGCTGCCTGAAAAGAGACATGCGACATTCGACCTGACCATCAACCGATTCGGGGTGGGGGGGCTTAAGTCCCTGGGGGTAAGCAATGACCGTCTTTCCCTCGGCCAGGTGAATATCCGCGGTGAGCTGCGGGGGAAAACCCTGGACATCAAGGAGTTGCACAACATCGATGGGGACCTCGGGGTGGACGGAAAAGCAACCCTGCTGTTGGGTGGTACCCCGCATTTGTGTCGGATCACCGCCAATATCGGCATCACCCCCGGGCCACATCTCGATCCGACGCTTCGAGGCCTGCTGCCGCTAAGCGGAGTCAAGCCCGACAAGCAAGGCACTTACCGTTTCCGAATCGGCGGCAGTCTGGATCATCCGGTCCTCCGTTGAATTCATCACGTTTCAGCGCCATTACATCATAATTCATTCGCGGCGAGATTCTCACCGACCCATCTGTCGGCACTGCTGCCCGACCGCCCACCTTGGTTTTCCGCTTCCATGAAGCGGGGACTTTGAAAGCCGCATCTCTTTTCAAGCAATGGAATTTTCGCGCCAGGCTTTCCCACGCCTGCGAGACGAGATAGCGACCGGTTTTTCCGGTTCAGGTGAATGTCGGGTGAATCGATGCCGTTCTCTTGGAATCCATTTACTCATGGGATCATCTCCACCTATAATGGCTACATATTAATGGGTATATATTTTCGGATAAAAAAATGGGGGGATTATGAAAACCATCATCGGAGCGGCTTGTTCGGTCGGGCTGGCTGTTTTGGTGTTCGTTGGAGGGACCGCCAGGGCCGAGTATATTGACACCATGGAATTCGAGATCGAATCCGGTTACCGGATCGACGATTTCGATTGGAACATTGCCGGCGACTCGGCTAACGTTCTTTCCGAGCTGACCTGGAAGGATCTCGGGATCTATCAGGTGGGGGCCTCCGGCAAGCTGGCAATCGGCAATGAATATGCCGGTTTTCTTACTTACATCCGAGGCTCGTTCGATTACGGCTGGATCCTGAATGGCGATTGGCAGGACTCGGATTTCCACGGTAACAACCGGGCTATCGAATATTCGCGATCCATCGGGACCACGGAAGATGATAACGTCCTCGATGGTTCCATCGGTCTGGGGTTCCAGGGTAAATTCTGGCAGGACCGGCTTGCAATCGCCCCGCTCGGCGGCTATTCATATCATAAGCAGAACCTGAGGAATACCAACGCGTTCCAGCAAATTTCGGATACCAGGTTTGCCTTAAACCTGCCTCCGGTTGGCCCTATCCCCGGTTTGAACGAGACCTATGAAGCCGTGTGGTGGGGACCGTGGGCCGGGGTGGATCTCGAATACACCCCTTTCCCACGTTTTTCCCTTTTGGGCACTTTCGAGTACCATTGGGCCGATTACAAGGCCGACGCCGATTGGAACCTGCGCACTGATTTCGCCCATCCGGTCAGCTTCACCCACAAGGCCAATGACGCCAGCGGCATCTTGGCCAAGGTGACCGGCCGTTATCTCCTTGCCCGCACGTGGGCCCTCGACCTCTCCTATACGTATCAGAATTGGCAGGCGAAAGACGGCACCGATACCACTTTCTTGTCCACAGGCGCCACCTCCACTACCAAGCTCAACGAGGTGAACTGGAAAACGTCAGCCTTCATCGTGGGGCTTTCTTACAAGTTCTTCTGATATCGAGTAAATCGGACGCTCCGATTCCCCCCTCCTCGCATTTCCTCAAGCAATTTCCGTAAGCTGCCGATGGTATAGCATCGACCGGATGAGTTGCTGTCCTCCGGCCGGCCGTTTAAATTTTTCCTCGAGGAGAACCATGAATCTCAAGGGCATGACCATTCCCAGGAAGATCGACCTCACTTTCGGAATAATTCTGCTTCTGATGTTTGCCATCGTCACTGCCAATTATCTAGGGATAGATGGGATCGTGCACGATGCCGAGAAAGTGATCGCTGGAAATCAGCTGGATAACCTTTTTGCCCAGAAGGAGGTGGACAACCTGAACTGGGCCGCCAAAGTCAATGGGCTGCTGACCGACGAAGATGTCACTCGGCAGGAGGTAGAGGTCGACGACCACAAATGCAGTCTGGGACAATGGTTGTATGGGGATGAACGGAAAAAAACCGAAGTTCTGCTGCCTGAGCTTGCCCCCCTTCTGCAGTCCCTTGAAGAGCAACACCGGCGGCTGCATGAATCGGCAAGCGAGATCGTTCGCGTTTACCGCCCAACGGATCCCGAACTGGCCATTCGCATGGCCGAATCCGAAACGGCCCATCTCGAATGGGGCAATCGCATCCGCGATGATCTGCTCGCCGGGAAGAAGGTCTTGGAAAATGTGCAGACCGATCCCGCCAAGTGTCAACTGGCCCTCTGGATGCAGTCCGATGCGGCCCGGCGGGATTACGCCCGGGGCGATGCCGAATTCCGGCGGCTATGGGATGCTATTCCTCCCCTTTATACTTCCCTGCATCAATCGGCGGCGGAGATCGAACGGCTGCTCGCCGCCGGAAAGCATGAACAGGCTGTTCGCCATTTTCATCAAAAGGAGATGGCCGGCCAGCGGCAGGCAGATGCCATCCATGCAAAGCAGATGGTGCCGGCCCTCGAAGAAGTCCAGGGGCTGCTGCACCGTATCAGAAAGGGAGCCAAAGAAGCCAAAGCGCATGTTGTCGACGACAATACGATGCTCGAGGCAGCCTATTCCACCCGCACCCTGTTCAGTCTGCTCGGAATCCTCGTTATCTTCACCGGGGGGCTTGCCGCCATCTTGATCACCCGGGCGGTCATTCGGCCCTTGCGTAAGGTCTCCGAACAGATGGACGACGGAGCCAATCAGGTGGCCGGTGCGGCCGCGCAGCTTTCCGGCGCAGGCAATTCCCTGGCTGAAGGGGCATCGGAGCAGGCTGCGGCCTTGGAGGAATCCTCCAGCTCCCTGGAGGAGATGGCGGCCATGACGCGGCAGAATGCCGAGAACGCCACCAAGGCCGATGAATTGATGAGAGAGGCGGGCGAGACCGTTTTGACGGCCGATGAATCCATGAAGAAACTCACACAATCCATGGAGGAAATTTCAGCCGCTTCCAACGATATCCAGAAGATCATCAAGACCATCGACGAGATCGCTTTCCAGACCAACCTGCTGGCCCTCAACGCCGCGGTAGAGGCGGCCAGGGCCGGAGAGGCCGGGGCCGGTTTCGCGGTGGTGGCCGAGGAGGTGAGGAACCTGGCCATGCGGACGGCCGAATCTGCCAGGAGCACCTCGGGCATGATCGAGGACGTCCTGCGCAAGATCGGCAAAGGTTCAGGGCTGGTGCGTGAGACCAGTGAATCTTTTTATATCGTCACCCAGGCGACCACCCGAATCGGGACGCTGGTTTCGGAGATTGCAGCGGCTTCCAGGGAACAGGCTCAGGGAATCGAGCAGGTAAACCGGGCCATTTCCGAGGTGGACGCCGTCACCCAGCGCAACGCGGCCACCGCCGAAGAATCGGCCTCCGCCTCGGCGCAACTGACAGCCCAAGCGGCCTCGGCCAAGACTATTGCGGCCGAGATGCTGCGGATGGTAGGTGCCAAGCCGAAAGTGGAAAAGAAACAGGCGATCACTCGCGCTCTCCCGGCATCGAAACGGTCGGCTCCCATATCGCCGGCGTCCCTTCGAAGCAGGAGCCAAAATGCTCTGCCTGCGGCTGCTCCTCAGAGAGAGTCTGCCGCCAAAGCATCGGGCCGCAAGGCCGGGACCGGAAAAGAAGCGCGGCCGGCCTCCGGTTCCAAATCACCTGCCGAGGTCATTCCTTTTGACGATGACAATTTCGAGGATTTCTGAGCAGCGCCAGAAGGCAGCCTCGGAAAGAGGAGAAAGGCCGGGCCTGATCGTCCGGCCTTTTTTATTGAGGCAGTGCTCCCGCTCGTAGACCGGTGTGGGCGCATAAGAAAGGGAAGGCGTCATTGATCCGGTCGGGATTAAGAGCAGCTGATCCGCAATTTGTTGATATTGAGAGCGTAAATTTCGATCTGGTGAGCGATGTCTTTGGGCAGCTCTATGAATTCAATGCCGATGCAGAGCTTGTCGTCGTTTTGAGAGATGCTCCGAACCACGCTTTTGACATGGATTTCTTTTGGCGCCTCGAGATCGAATTTACAGGAGACAAGCTCACTCACTTCGAGGTCGGCGAGGCGCAAAGCGGCCATGATGTCGGTGGCGACTCGGCAGCCGCCGCTGCTGATGTCCAGGATACGCCCTTGGTATTCTTCGCCCTCCCAACAGATGGTGACCGGCAGAAAGCAGATTGCCCGATTTTCGCGGCGAAGATCGAGTTTTTCCACCGATTGCGGATAGTCCAGAAAAAGAAGAGGAAGCGGCTTGGAAACCGTGCCGATTACGGTGGTCATAAAGCCGAAAACCAGATTTTCGATGATGTACTTGACGATGACCCGATTGCCGGGGACGGCGAGGGCGGCCAGTTCCCGGTCCAGCCGGATGAGAATAGCACGCTCTTTTTCCAACCCTATGAAGGTGCACCAGAACTGCTTCTCCTCGTCCACTGCCTTGATGGACATCCTGGTGTTGAGGGGGGTAGCGAATTCCAGGTGGTGACTTCGTTGGATCCGGGAAGAATCAGTGGCCATGGGAGCTGATGGGGGGGAAATGGTAATTTTTAGAAGATCAAAAGCTGCGGAAACTTAATTTATCTCACCCGAAGACTTCGATCAAATCATTTTGAGGGCTGCCAGGAAAACCTGACGTCGTTTCCAGGATCTTATCCGAAATAGTGTCTGAGTCAATCATCTGTTTTAGCCTCTTCGAATTGAATCGGCCGGCCGAACCGACATTGATTTCCTCCCACCTGTGGACGATGTGGTTGTTTCTCATGACAATTGAAGTGAGTCCAGTGAATTTCGGATGGCGCTTTTTAAGCGCCATAGAAAACCGCTTGACAACCAGCGTGAATTTAAGAAGTAATGGGGCAAAGTTCGGGTGCTCGCAAGAGCTGAAAAGGGAATCCCGTGTGAATCGGGAACGGGCCCGCCGCTGTAATCGGGGACGAAAGCTGCACGACGCCACTGTCCTTTCGGATGGGAAGACGCAGCCGTAGAATGAGCCGAGAGTCAGAAGACC
>JARRJE010000164.1:7967-11413 GCA_037379765.1 Deltaproteobacteria bacterium | reverse complement strand
TGGAGCGGGCGCTGCTTTCCCTCGGCCGGGGCGAGATCGAAAACCTGATCGCGGAACTGGGCGAAGCCGAAGTAACCTGCGAGTTTTGCGGGAGCCGGCATCATTTCAGCCGTGACGACTTGGAGCGGCTGGCCCGTGCCCTGTCCGTCCATTAGAGGAATAAATGATGGAAAAAGAAAAACCGATCGCGGCCGGGCACAGCAGCTTCGAGCTGATCCGGCCGGAGGTTCTGTTCCCGGCCCTGGCGCTACAGAAGGACACGGTCTTTCTGGACGTGGCCTGCGGTGCGGGCCGATACTCCCTCGCTGCTGCCGAGCTCATCGGCCCGGAGGGAACGATTCATGCGGTGGATCTCTGGTTGGAAGGAATCGAGCAGCTCCGGCAGACTGCCGCCGCAAAGGGTCTCGTCCAGATCCTGCCGGAGGTGGCGGACGTGAGCGAGCGTATTCCCTTGGGCGACAGCGAGGCCGACGTCTGCCTCATCGCCACCGCCCTTCACGACTTAAAGGAAATCCATTCCCATGAAGGAACGTTGCAGGAAATCGCCCGGGTTCTCAAACCCGAAGGGTTGCTCGCCGTGGTCGAATTCAAGAAGATCGAGCCTCCGCCGGGTCCTCCCCGGCACATCCGTCTCGCCCCCGAAGAGGTGGAGCAGCTGGCCCGTCCCCACGGCTTCCGCCAGAAGCAGCTCCTCGACGTCGGCCCTTACAACTACCTTCTTCTTCTCCGACGCACGATCTGAACCATGTCCGGCAAAAACGATTGTACGGCGTGGCACTCTCACCGAATAAAAGGAGATGGAATTGCTCACAGGTGCCGCAGATTAGACGTCATCGCAAAAAGCCGCGATAGCGCCGGGCCGTACTTTGTAATTTTGTCTCGGCTTTCCAGCTCGCCGAATTTGGTGTTTTTTACAAAGACCATCAAATGTGCGCAAACGTTCCTGCCCCTTATAGCTCGCTATGTGGGCAGGAACGATCGCGCAAAGATGCAGTGCCTGTGATCAATTACAATTACACCTATGCTGACCCATGAACAGGCCAAATCATTCTATGACCGGCTCGGCTCGTGGCAGGATACACAGCGTTTTTACGAAGAACCGGCGGTAGATGCCCTGGTGGGGCATCGTATGCTCGCTTCAGCCAAATCGGTAATCGAATTCGGCTGCGGGACCGGGCGGCTGGCCGCTTCCCTTCTGACACGCCACCTGCCGCCGGATGCCCGCTATCTCGGGCTTGACGTCAGCTCGACCATGGTGGCGCTCAGCAGGCAGCGGCTCTCCCCATTTGGCACTCGGGCCAAAGTCCGGCAGACCTCGGGTGAAATGACCTTCGAGGCGCCGGCGGCATGCTGCGACCGGTTCCTGGCGGTCTATGTCCTCGATCTTCTCACCGATGCCGACATTCGGGCTCTGCTGGCCGAAGCCCGCCGTCTCCTGATACCTGGCGGGCTGTTGGGTCTGGTCAGTCTGACCTCCGGGTTTTCGCCTCTCTCCCGGGTTGTGGCGACTCTGTGGATGGCTCTCCACCGGTTGCATCCGGCCCTGGTCGGCGGCTGCCGCCCTCTCCTTCTGGAAAATTTTGTCCGGGAGGGATGGCTCATCAGCCATATACAAAAGATTTCGTCCTTCGGAGTGCCGTCCGAAGTCCTGATTGCGGAACGCGCCTGATCCGCTCATCCCAAGGTCCCCATCCCTCCACGGATCAGAAAGTAGATCCCTAAGCTGGAGAAAAGGGCGAGCAGGATCACGCTATCGTGAGCAAGCAGCCACTCCTTCAATTGATCGAGGAAATCCCGCCCCCTCCGGCCTGAAAGGTAGAAAACGAGATAGGGGACCAGAAGGCCCAAAGATCCGAGGAGGTCAAAGAGAAAGAAAACCGCGATCTGCTGTGCGAGACTGAGATCGGATCGTATGAGATGGAGACCGGCCTCCAGCACCAGGGTGGTGTTTTTGGGCGCGCCGATAGCCCCCAGGCCGGCACCGAGCAGGAAAGATCGAGGGACGGTGAACTGGTCGATTTTCCCGAGCCATTTCGGGGTATCGATCACCGCCCCGGGTTCGCCGCCTTGCCAGCGCTGCCAACTGCGAAAGGCCAGGGCCAGAAACAGGACCCCGAAACCGAGTTGGAAGAGATCGGCACCCCACTGAAACCCGGGGGTCTTCGACGGAACGACGGCTACGCCGCCCACAAGGATGGCCATCCCTAAGGCGATGGTCCCCAAAAACCAGCCGAGAAGGTAAGCCAAGCCATTGGCGTTGCCGCGTCGGCTGGCAAGCAACAGGATCAGGATGGCAGTGGGCAAAGGGCTGAGGACTTTGCCGCCGATGAGCGGCAAAAGACCAGTCAGCGCAGTGCTGATGCCCATCTCGCCGCCGACAGACAGCCAGATCTCCGGACTTCTCCCCCGTTCTCGCCCTCGCCCGGCGCCCGGCTTCTAATCTTCATCCTATCTTTTTCAATTCCCAAAATCTGCCAGGACCGCTTCCCGCCACTCTTTTTTCTGGGGTAGGATGGGAGGGGCCGGCGCATATGGGGTTACCGGAGTGGGCTCGGCGACCTGGCTCTTCGGGCCGCTGGCGACGCCTTTCTTGAGGAAAAGATTGTAAATGGTCCACTGCCCTAAGCTGCGGCGGTCCAGCCTGGGAAAACGTTTGAAGATGCTTTCTTTGGCATAGAACTTCCGGAATGCCGCCCGGTGGCCGTCCCGGAGCTGCTCAGGGGCCATGTTATGCGGGCGGTAGACGACATTGCCCTGATCGTACTTGTACCAGTCACAGGAGACCAGTCTCCCCGCCTTTTTCATTTCATACCAGGTGAGGGTTCCCGGATAGGGGGTGAGAACCGAATAGGCACACACATCGAAATCCGCTTCGATGTTGAATCGGACGGTATTTTCGAAGACGTCCTTCTCATCGGTGTCGAAGCCGAACATGAACAGCCCGAAAACCATGATGCCGTAAGAATGGATTTTCTCTACCAATTTTGCATACCGCTCCGGCCGATTGACCGTCTTGTGAACACTCCGGAGGGTCGAGGAGGAAATGGATTCGAAACCGATGCTCAGCATGTAACAGCCGCTGGCCGCCGCCAGCTCCAGCATCTCGTCGTCCTCCGCCAGGCGGCTGGTCACCCCTGCCTGCCAGCTGATTCCCCGGCCGCGCAGGGCCTTCATGATCTTCTTCGGCCGTTCCTTGGTGCCGAAAAAGTTGGCATCGTTGATCGAAATCCGGCGCTGACCGCACCACTCGATTTCCCGCATGACATCGTCGATGGGCCGGTACCGGAATTTCACGCCGTTCATCATCGATTCGGCGCAGAAGGTGCAGGCCTGGTGGCAGCCTCGCGAAGTCTGGATGAAGGCCCGATTCACGTACCGATTCTGTTTGATCAAATCATAGCGGGGCATGGGCATGTCAGTCATGGAACAAAGGCGCTCCGCCTTAT
>JARRJE010000164.1:0-7950 GCA_037379765.1 Deltaproteobacteria bacterium | reverse complement strand
GATCGGCGAGCACCTGGTCCATAACCAGCTCCGCTTCGCCCACCACTACACCGTCCGCGTGCTGCAGTGCCTCGGTGGCCATGAAGCTCGGATGCACTCCGCCCATAATCACCGGTACACCCCGCCGTCTGAAGATGTCGGCGATTTCGTAGCCACGGTCGACATAGGAGGTCATGGCGGAAATCCCCACCATGTCTGCTTTGAGGTCGAAATCGATCGGCTCGATGTTCTCATCGGTGAGCACCACTTCATACCGTTCGCGAGGGATCAACGCCGCCACGGCCAGCAGTCCGGCCAGCGGCGAATAGAGCGCACGGTTCAGGTAGATGGGCCGAGTAGTGAGCGAATCGGTTTTCGGGTTGATGAGATGAATGATTCCGGTACGCATGGGCAAGTTCCTTGCGGCGGTTTGAGATGAAAAGAGCGCAGGCAGGATGCCGCTGTGAGGCATTCACCTGGAGTGTTTCCATCCGTATGACTTCTTCTCCAGCTTGATCCTCGAAGTCGACAGGTGTTGATTGGTGAGACTCCGTTTTGACCAGTCGACAGGTGTTGATTGGTGAGACTCCGTTTTGACCACATGTTGTATTTTCGTGGCGTAGATTGAATAATCTGCTCCTCAGGGTGGGGGGCTGCATTGCGGCGAGCGTCCCTGGGCCCGAGCCTGCTGATATATGTCCATGGCCGCCGGCATCTGCTTTTCCAGGCTGTGGATACGTGCCTCGTCAGTCGGATGGGTGGAAAGAAAACCCGGCGGTTTGGTTCCGCCCTGGGCCATCATATTCTGCCAGAGCTGGATCGCCTCCCGCGGGTCGAAGCCCGCCTCTGCCATATAGCGAAGCCCCAGGGTATCGGCCTCCGATTCCTGGGCGCGGCTGAAGGGCAGGATAACACCCACTTGGGCGCCCAGGCCCAGCAGAGACATGAGCTGCCGACTCTGGGCGGTTTCCCCGTCCGCCAGCATGCCGATGAGTTGAAGGCCGCTCTGGGTAGCATACTCGGCCGAAAGGCGGGCATTGGGGTGATGGGCCATGAGGTGGCCGATCTCATGGCCGATGACCGCTGCCAGTTCCGCCGGAGTACGGGCCACATCGAAAATGCCGGTGTAGACTCCGATATGGCCGCCGGGTAAGGCAAAGGCGTTGGCCGTATCCTCCCGGAAGACAGTGACCTGCCAGGAGCCCCCTCCCTCGGGCGCGGGCACGGCCACGGCCAATGCATCCACCACGCACTTGACGTAGTTCACTACCGCAGGATCCTGAACGGTAGGGGTCTTCTTACGTGTCTGTTCGAATGCCTTGTCGCCCATCTGCGCCATTTCGGCTTCGGAAAAGAACTGGAGCTGGCTCCGGCCGGTGGGCGATGTGGCACAACCGGCCAGCAACAGCGCCGCTGCTACCAAAATTAAAACCCGATGGTTTGAGAATCCAGACATTGCCTCATCTTGGAATGATCAGCGGTCCTCCGCCGAAAGTTGAGAATCGACCGCTTGCACACTTCTCATCGTGCCTTTCCCTCTGCTTCCCTGTCAAGCCGTTTACACTGTTTACGCGTTAGGAAAAATCCAGAGCTTGTCAATACTTCCCCTCGCGAGGAACATATCAGAAGGTTCAGCAGCAGTGACTCCGAGCCCCGCTGCTGACCATCATGCATACTCCCGCACCTCCTCCGGTTACGTTGCCGAGCTCGAAGGGACTGCTCCTGCGACCAAATGGGACCAACCGGGCGAATGTCGCCGGTTGGTTCAACCAGCCAAGGTAGCGAATGGCTTGAGCTCGAAGATTTTCTTATACGGGTCGATCTGGATATGATAGTAGCGGTCCTGCGGCATGTGGATATAAGGCACGTCCTCCTTCGGGCGATAGAGAAATTCGGAGAGGATCATCCGGTTTGCCGCTCTGTGGCCTACGATCATGATATTGTCGTCATACTGATTGAGATAAAACACCTTCTTCAGCCCCCGGTGGATGCGCTTTTCCATGGTCGCATAGCCCTCGCCCTCCGGATAGACGTACCAATACTTGTTGCGGTTCCGGTCCCTGGCCACCTCGGGTATCCGTTCCCGGATCTCCTGGTAGCTCATGCCTTCGCAGATGCCGGCGTTGATCTCGTTGAATTCGGCCAGGGCGATGATCGAGCAGTGCTCCTGTCTCTCGGCGATAGGGGCCGCGGTTTGCAGGGTGCGCTGGTGGTTGCTGGTGAAGATGATGGGAATACGCTGAGGGGCGAACGAGTCGGCCAGTGCCTGGGCCTGGGCTTGACCCCGCTCGGTGAGCGCGGAATCACCGCCGATCCGGTCTTCCAGATTGAAATAAGTTTCGCCGTGGCGCACCAGATATAGATTGCGAACCACCCGGGTGGTGACGATGTCGCGGATGCGGTCGTAATAGGGCATCACATCCGAGACCTGCTCCTGCAGAATCCAGTTGTCAAAGGAATCGACCAGAAGCCGGTTGCGCTCCTCGGAGAGCGGCTCATAGATGGACTCGTAGTAAGCCACTCGCTTCCTGAAGCTCCCCAGGGCCTCTTCGTGGCTGAGATGACTGAACTCCTTCATGGTGGCCTTGCGCTCGAAATTGGCCTCCAGCGCTTCTTCATCGGTGTTCATGCACTCGATGAATAAGATGGGTATGCCCGGAAAGGTGGTAATAACGAGCCGCCGGCGCTTGCGGCTGACATTGCTGGCGTCCATGATCGCCACCTCACCGCCCCCCTTGAGAAAAGTCCGGGCCATGTCGAGGTTGAGGCGAGCGCATTTCTCCCGCAGCCGCACCCCTTCGGGATTATCGGGTGAGAAGAACTCCGGGTGGGAGGTGTCCCCTTCGGCCAGCCGGCGACGCAGGTCGCCGTTGTTGAAGATCCGCACCGAAATGCCGTCGAGCTCAAGAGTTCTGCCGAGCTTCCGGGCCATGGTGGACTTGCCCCGCGCCGGAAGTCCCACCAGGGCAATCACCAGTTTTCTCTCCACGTCGCTCCTTGTTTAGGGACTATTGCCCGTAAGACACCAATTGACAGAATTACCCAAACAGGAAGGGATCACAGGTGCCGTAGATTCGCACAAGCGCTCCCGGCCGCCAGACTGATGCTCTTGCGGGCGGGGCGATCGCGCGAAGATGGGGAGTTATGATCCTTCCGCCTCACCAGCGTTCGGGCGGCGGCACCCGAAGGACTTGGCGCAGCGATGCCATCTCGCCCAGGTGGTAGGCATTGTGATCAGCCACCAGAAGAAATTCCCGGATAAAGGTGTAATCGGGAGCATGAGGAATGGAGGTACCGAAAACCATGTCGGGTTTCCGCACCAGGTCCATGACCGCCTCCAGGTCCGCCTTGAACAGGGCCACCGATTCCTGCCACTGCGACTCATCTGCCGTTTCCTCCTCGTCTGGCCAGAACTCTTCGTACGGCGGCGATTCATAATCGGGATTCCTCATGAATTCGAGGATGTCGTACTGGGCGCGCCGCATGTGCTCCAGAAGGTGCCACGGGGTGTAATTGTAATGGGGCGGTCTGGTGTTGGCCGCCTTGATCGGCATCTCGGCCACGATCATGTCGAAAGGCATGTGGGCATTACCCCCGTTCAACAGGGCCAGCAGCTGCTCGCGAATAACCTTTTCCGCATCAACGACTTGTGCCGCATCCATATTCGGCCTCCTGGTTTTTTCTTTTCAGTATAAACTCTCGCCCAGTCCAAATACCAATTCATGATAGCCTTCCAAATAGCCAAACCGCAGAGGCGGAAACTCCGAGATAGTGAAAATCCATCAGCAAAGCGGGTGGCCTCAAAGAGCCCCCCTGCGCGGGGGGCGTCAAACTCATTGGCACGCAGCCGAGCATCGCAGCGGCTGCCGAAAGAGGAGTTTGCACTGTCTGAGCCCCGAAAGGGGCGAGTTTGCAAACTCCCGGCAGTTGCGAGGACGCGCAGGGAACTCGCCGCAGGCGGGCCAGTGACACGGGTGCCCTTTCATTTGGTTCGTTTTCTTTGGGCAAGCAAAGAAAATGAACGGAACCCCGTACATTTTCACCGGATCAGTAGAAAAGCGTGACCTATCGGAGTCTTTGGCGATCCGACAATTCACCGACTGCTCGAAAATTAAAATTTTCAGGGGATGATAGGAACGATCGGTGTTGGAGTGCCGAATGAAGATGGCGTTATGTCTGCCGAGAAGCGATCAATGCACCGAGCAGGAGAAGCAGGGGTCGTAAGCCCTCACCAGCATCGCGCACTGACGGCTGAGCTCTTCCTGCTCGAGGTCGAGTCGTGATTCGATCAGGCGGCGCAGATTTTCTTCCAGACTCAAGAAGTTGTGGGCGGTGGGGGTGACGAGATCGGCTTGTTCAACAATCCCTTTCGAGTTGAGGGTGTAAGCATGGAACAGCAGCCCTCGTGGGGCCTCGGTCAGGGCCTCCCCCCGGCCTTCTCGGGGCTCGACTTCCACCCAGGGCTTTTCCGGAGGCAGGGAATCGAGCAGCTCGAAACATTCGCTGATGCCGTGCACCACCTCGATGGCCTGGGCCAGGTTGTTGTGGAAAGGATTGTGGGAAGGAGGCCGGAAGCCCGCTTCGGCCGCGGCGGCCCTGGCGTCCGGGTGGAGCAGGTCGAATTTGAGGTTGAGCCGGGCGAGCGCCCCCACCATGATCGCCCCCCTGCCCTTGACCACCGTCCGTTTGGCATGGGCGTAAGGGACCTGCTCTTCCAGGAAATGGTCAAGATACTCCTCTTCCTGCACCCGGAGCCCTTCGCTGGAGATGAGGGTCCCGCGGTTGATGCCGTACCGGGAGATACCGGAAAGAGCCACGTATTCCGCGGTGTTGGCAAGTTCGGGTACCGGAAGATCAGCGATCATCTTCACGGTCTCCAAGGCGTCGGGCTTGATTTCTTCCAGACGGGCCATCAGTTCCCCGAGGACTTGGCGGTCCGGCTGCCGGGTGAATCCATTCACCGTCATTCCAACCGGGTGCAGGGCCCGGCCGCCCAGTGCGTCACCCAGGCCGTTCACGGCCTCCTTCATCCGTAGAAGCCGCTGGAGCTGCGGAGTGAAGTCCGGCAGCATCTCGGCCATCGATGTCAGCCGATGGTAGTCGGGCAGGGCCAGCATATAGAGGTGCACCAGATGGCTGGCCACCATCTGGCTCAGGGCCATGATCCGCTGGAGGGCCGCGGTTGCCGGCGGAACCTCCAATCCTAAGGCCTTCTCTATAGCCCGAATGGCGGTGGTCATGTGGGAAATGGGGCAGATGCCGCAGATGCGGGCCACGATGTCTGGGATCTCGTCGAACCGCCGGCCTACCATGAACCCTTCGAAAAAGCGCGGCGGCTCCCAGATCCTCACCCGGAGGTCCTCCAGCCGGCCGTTGCGGATCTCGAAGCTAACCGCTCCTTCGCCCTCCACCCGGGCCAGGTAGCTCAGATCAACTTTCATAGAACTCCCACACCTTGCGGTACTCGATGGTATCTGCTCCGAATTGGGTGAATTTTCTTGCGATATCCGCCCTGCTCATCCCCATGGCAGATGTTGCCGGCCTGCTTGCACTCCACGCATACGCTGTATTCGATGAGCTCCGGGGCCTGGCCGAGGAGGACCGCGGCCAGGACCCGGTGGAGCTCTGGCTCGCCGGGCGGGCAGCCCTTGATCGTGCCGTCGATCTTCACGTAAGCATCAATGGCATGTGGCCGAATGGAGTGGATGGTGGAAAGATCGGAATAGACCCGCTTTTCCGCTTCCTGCTCCACCACCGTGGCCTTGATGGCAGGGATGCCGCCGTTCACCGCACAGGAGCCGATGGCGTACAGCAGGCGGCTTTGGTCACGGATCTTTTTGAGCTCGTCCACCTGCCAGGATTCGGTAACGGTGCCTTCCACCAGGGCGAGATCGAAGGGGCCGTCCGGGGTGCCGCCGCTGGAGACCATGCGGCAGAAGACGAAATCGAAATTCTGGAGCGTCTCCAGGATTCGCCGCTGAAAGTAGATGAATTCGAATTCGCAGCCGGAGCAGCAGGAATATTTGAAAAAACCGAATCGCGGTTTGGCCATGTTCTTTTCCCGGGATGTCAGACCAATGGTAACCCGGCCTTATTTACTGCTTATGGTAACACTTCCTCTGACGGTGACCCGTAGAGTCCAATCGACCCGGCAAGGCATTAATACTGTTCTTTTTCTTTGGTTGCCCGAAAGAAAAAGAACCAAAAAGAAAGGGCCCCGTGCCACGCATCCGCCTCCGGCGGATTCCCTGCGCGTCCTCCGCAACTGCCGGGAGTTTGCAAACTCGCCCCCTGCGGGTGCTCAAACAGTGCAAACTCCTTGGTCGGCATTTGCTGCGGTGCTCAGTGCGTGCCAATGGATTTATTCATAACCGCCTCTTTCACCGGCTTTCTGATGCCATCCACTCTACTCCCCGCCTACTTAAAGAAGTGAATCCGGGAAGCCCCGGACGTCCCGATAGAGAAAAACCGGTCCGTCCTTGCAGACGAAGGTGGTGCCGTGCTGGCAATGGCCGCACTGGCCGATGCCGCATTTCATGCGGCGCTCGAGCGACACGTAGAGCGAAGAGGAAGAGAGCCTCGCAAGCAGCAACTGCCGTGCCACGAAGCGCATCATGATCTCCGGCCCGCAGACGAAGGCGATGGTGGCCCCGAGGTCCAGGGCGACCTTTTCCAGGGGGCCGGTGACCAGCCCCACGCCGTGGGGCCAGGAAATGCAGGTCGGGACCTGGTCCACGGTGAGGTGGAGGTCCAGATTCCGCCGCCACCGGTCATAGAGAGCGGTATAGAGAAGGCTTCCCGGGTCCCGGGCTCCGTAGATCAGGGTCACCTTCCCGAAGGCCGCGCGCCGGGTAAAAACTGCCTCGATTACCGGCCGCAAGGGGGCGAGCCCCACACCGCCGGCCACCAGGAGCAGGTCCTGCCCTTCCGCTTGCTTCACGGGCCAGGCCCGGCCGTAAGGCCCCCGCCAGAAGAACTCGTTGCCAGGCTGCAGGCGAGTCAGGAACTTCGTCACCCGGCCCACCGCTCTGATGGTGTGCAGAAAAAGGTCTTTCTCCGGCCGGGAGCTGATGGAGATAGCCGCCTCGCCCACACCGGGAAAACCGAGCATGTTGAACTGACCCGGTAAGAAGGGGCCCAAGGCCCGGCCGCCCACCGGCCGGAGAGAGAATGTCCACACGTCTTCGGTTTCCCGCAAGACCTCAGTAATGACGGCCTTGGCGGGGAGGTACTGGCTGCGCACCGTGGCTCCTTTTGATCTCTTTAGCGATCTCGGTCAGATCGATGTTGGTCGGGCACCACTCGATGCAGCGGCCGCAGCCCACTGTGCCCCGCACCCCATACTGGCCCGTGTAATCGAGCTTATGGAAGACGAACTGCCGGAGGCGCGCCGCCCGGAGGCGCCTGAAATTTCCGCCGTGCACCGCGGCGAACCGCAAATCCTGGCAGGCATCCCAACGTCGCAGGCGGGTGACGCTTTTGAGGTTCATGTCCGCCTCATCGGTGATGTCATGACAGAAACAGGTGGGGCACACCATCACGCAATTGGTGCAGGAGAGGCAGCGCTCCTCGGCAGTCCGGGCCCAGACCGGATGGTTGGAATCGGTCTGCAGAAGACCATCCAGCCCCTCGATGTCGATCCTTTTGCTGAATTGGTCAAGGAGCCGGTCCTTTTGCTCCTCCTTGTGATCTTGGGCGTCCGGGCCGGCCGGCTCGCCGCCCTCGAAAAGATCGAGAGCTACCTTGCTGAACGGCTCGAACAGATACTGCTCCCCCAGGTCGGTGAGCAGCCCGTCGTATCCGTACCGGATATCGAGGTGGGGGCCTGTGCCCATCGAGCTGCAGAAGCAGAAGGGGGACACCTGGGTGCAGTTGAGCCCGATGAGCACGGTCTGCTCGCGGCGGGCTCGGTAGTGGGGATCGGCCAGCAGGGTGAGGTCCAGATAGTTGATGGCGTGGATGTCGCACGGG
>JARRJE010000163.1:5106-5761 GCA_037379765.1 Deltaproteobacteria bacterium | reverse complement strand
ACCTGCCGGGGGCTTACGATCCACCCTTTCTCCGTCTCCCACGACGCCGCCGACCCGGTGGGGTTTCTCATCGGCGGCGGCCGCAAGTCGCTCGGCTACTGCACCGATACCGGGGTGGTCTCCCGGCTGATGGCCCACCGGCTGGCCGGCTGCGCCGCGCTCATTCTTGAAAGCAACCACGATCCGGAGATGCTCCGCACCGGCCCTTACCCGGCATCGCTCCAGCAGCGGGTCCGCTCCAAGACCGGCCACCTGGCCAACCAGACCGCCGCCGACTTCCTGGCCGATCTGCTCCACGACCGGCTGGAGCACGTGGTTCTCGCCCACATCAGCGAAACCAACAACCGGCCGCACCTGGTGAAGGAATCCGTGGCCCGGGTGCTGGCCGGCCGCGGCGGGCCGCGTCCCCGGATATCCCTCGGGCTCCAGGCAGCGGCGGGGGAGCTGGTGAGCCTCACCGGGTCATGAACCATAAGCCGGAACAGGGCAAAACATTTTGGCTGACATTACGGCAGACGGTCCTCCGTGTATGTTTGCTGCTAACCCAAGGGAATAAAGCCAAAATTCTGCTGCTTCCCCGGCAGCTCTTATTGCCTTCTAAAACTACCTTCTCTGGCAGTGGACCAAATGAGGTTCAACTGACCCGACGAGGTAG
>JARRJE010000163.1:0-5022 GCA_037379765.1 Deltaproteobacteria bacterium | reverse complement strand
CGAAAGAAAAAGAACCAAAAAGAAAGGGCACCCGTGTCACTTGCCCCCCTGCGGCGGGTGCCCGGCGCGTCCTCGCAGCTGCCGGGAGTTTGCAAACTCGCCCCCTGCGTGGGCTCAGGCAGTGCAAACTCCTTTTTCGGCAGCTTCTGCGGTGCTCGGCTGCGTGCCAATGGGTTGTTTCAAGCGGCACTTCTGCCGTCACTCGCTCTGCGAGTGGAGTTTTCATTATTATGAGTCGGTATCCCTGGCGACTGGGGGCCACCTCCTGGGTGGTGCCCGCCGACCTCCTCACCAACGTCCGGCTCTTGGCCGAGCGCGTCGACGACATCCAGCTCCTGTTTTTCGAAAGCACCGCCCGATCCCGCCTGGCCCATGACCCCGGGGTGGGGGAGCTGGCCTGCATCGCCGCCGATCACGATCTCTCCTTCACCGTGCATCTGCCCACCGATCTGCGCCTGGGGGCTGCCGATGCCGCCACCCGCTGCGTCGGGGTCGAAGAGATCCTGCGGCTGGCCGAAAGCCTGGCGCCCCTTTCCGTCCGGGCCTTCGACCTGCATCTCGAGCCGGAGCCGGACCTTGCCCCGGCTGACTGGCTGGGGTATGTTGAGCGTTCCCTGGCGGACTTGGCCGAAAAGATGGGCGATGACAGGGTATTGCTCGCCATCGAAAACACCGGCGCTCCCCCGGAGGAGCTGTGGGCTCTCGCTCGCCGGTACGGCTTCTCCATCTGCCTCGACGTGGGCCATCTTCTCCAGGCGGGCTGCGACTGGCGCCAGGCCTTCGACCGCCATCTGCCCGCGGTCCGCCATCTCCACTATCACGGGGTGCGCGCCGGCCGGGACCATCGGGCGGTGGATGTCGGCCAGGATGAGGTGAGCCGGGCCCTGGGGGCGGCGCTTTACCAGGCCGGCTACCAGGGGGTGGTCACCCTCGAGGTGTATACCGAAGAGCGGCTGAGCGCATCGCTGGCCGCCCTGGAGAAGGCATGGGAGGAGTTTGAGGGATGAAAGGGGGAGGATCGAGGCACGAGGCCAAAGGCCAAAGGTTCGAGGCACGAGGTTCAAGGTGCAAGGGACAAAGGGGCAAGCGGAAGCGGGCTGAAAACAGAACACCGAACACAGAACATCAGAAAACAAGATTACTTGTTACGATTTACGATTCACGATTTCGATTTCAAACCGAATGGATAGAAGATGCTAAAAAATCGCAATGATCTGCAAAAAATTCTGGCCGGGATCGAGCCGGCCGATCGCGAAACCATGGCCCGGGCCCAGGCGCGGCTGGACAACCTGACCAAGCCCCGGGGCAGCCTGGGCCGGCTCGAGGAGCTGGCCGCCCGCACCTGCGCCATGCGGCGGGACCTGGCCGCCCGGGTGGACCGGAAGGTGATTTTCACCTTTGCCGCGGACCACGGGGTGGTGGCCGAGGGAGTGAGCGGCTTCCCCCAGGAAGTGACCGGTCAGATGGTGGCGAACTTCCTGGCCGGCGGCGCCGGGGTGAACGTCCTTGCCCGCCACGTGGGGGCCGAGGTGCGGGTGGTGGACGTGGGGGTGGCGACCCCGGTGGCCGGCGAAGGACTCATCAGCCGCAAGGTGCGGCCGGGAACCGCCAACATGGCCCAAGGGCCGGCCATGAGCGAGGCAGAGGCCCTGGCCGCCATCGGGGTGGGCGTGGAGGAGGCCCGGAAGGCGGTCGACGAGCGGGCCGAGATTTTGGGCACCGGCGAGATGGGGATCGGCAACACCACGGCCGCCGCCGCCCTGTTTGCCGCCCTTCTGGGGCTCCCCGCCGAGGAGATCGCCGGTCGGGGCACCGGGATCGACGACGCCACGCTCGCCCACAAAAAGAAGGTGATCGCCGCCGCCCTGGAGGTGAACCGGGCCCGGTTGACCGATCCGTTGTCCGCCCTGGCCGCAGTGGGCGGGCTGGAGATTGCCGCCATCTGCGGCCTGGTCCTGGAGGCGGCCGCCAGCCGCATCCCGGTGGTGGTGGACGGCTTCATCTCCACCGCCGGCGCCCTGGCAGCCATCGAGCTCAAAAAAGAGGCCGGCGACTACTGCATCTTCAGCCATATGTCCGCCGAGCAGGGCCACCGGCTCTTCTTCGAGAAGACCGGGGTTTCGCCGCTCCTTCACCTGGACATGCGGCTGGGGGAGGGGACCGGGGCCGCTCTGGCCATGAACCTGGTGGAGGCGGGCCTGAAGATCATGAACGAGATGGCCACCTTCGGCGAGGCCGGGGTGGCTGAAGGGACATGAACTGGTTGGAGGTTGGAGGCAGAACCGAAGAAGCAGTTGCCTCAAGCGCAGCGCTCCTCCGACCTCGAGCGCAGCGGTCCTCCAGCCGCAAGGCGGACCTCCGGACCATCATGAGCTTGGAGTCTAATTTCCATCTAAAAAGCTGATATGAGCCTCCTGCCTTCCCTGCGCCTTGCGCTCTCCTTCCTCACCATCCTTCCGGTGCGGCCGCCCCGGGAGGTTTCTCCTGCCGCCCTGGCGAAAAGCGGCCTCTTCTTTCCGGCGGTGGGCTGGCTGCTGGGAGGGCTCGCGGCCGACGGAGCCTGGCTCGCCGCCCGCCTCCATCTGTCGCCGCTTCCCGCCGCCGTCTTGTTGGTGGCTCTTCTTGCCTGGCTCACCCGGGGCCTTCATCTGGACGGCCTGGCCGATCTCCTGGACGGCCTGGGCGGGGGAGCGACCCCGGAAAAAAGGCTGGCGATCATGAAGGATTCGGCGATCGGCGTTTTCGGGGCCGCCGGCCTGGTGCTCCTCCTGCTCGCCAAGGCGAGCGGTCTTGCCGTTCTGCTCCAGAAGGCGCCGGCCGGCCCTTCCCCGGCTCTTTTCCTCCTGGCCGCCCCTCCCATCGCCGCCCGGTGGGGGATCCTGCTGCTCGCCTGGCGCAGCCCCTATCCCCGGCCCGCCGGCACCGGCCATCCCTTCGTGGGCCGCATCAGCACCGGTCTTCTTGCCGCCGCCTTTCTCTGGCTTCTGCCCCTGTTCCTGTTCGGGATCCCGGCCCTCCTGGTGGTTTTGGCCTCCCTGCTTCCAGCCTTCTGGCTGCGGGTCAAGGCCCGTCGCGCGCTCGGCGGGATCACCGGCGACGTGCTCGGCGCTGCCTGCGAGTTGGGCGAGGCCGCCGGCTGGCTGGCGGCCGCCTTTTTGCTCTGAAAAGGAAGAGGGATTCAGATTTCAGGAGGATTCCAACGATTCCATGGCATCGATGAATTCCGATGGCGTGAACACGGGCAGCTCTGCCTTCTTGAATCCGGCAAGATCCCTGGTCACGATATATTTTGCATCGGCATGGCGCGCCGCCTCATGGACCACGGCGTCTTCAAAATCGGAAAAGCCGCAGGCAAGAGCATTTTCGAGAACAAGACGGTTGACCGGCGCTATTTCAAATAAGGAAAGGAGCGATCGGATGTGCCGGGCCGCCTCCCGGGCGCCGAGTACTTTGGTGGCGAGGTAGTGGATGGTGGTTGCCGTGATGGCACAGAGAAAACCTGTGACTTCAGAGGATTCGATCTTGGTCAGCAGGTATGCTGCCTCATTGGCGAAGGGCTCTCGATCCAGGAGCACATCGAGGATGACGTTGGTATCGAACAGCGTCTTCATAAATATTTTTCTTCGAGGTATTTTTTATAATCCCGCTCGTCGACCCCCTTTCCTTTCAGCGCCCCCTTCAGGGATCGTACCGGAGGGGTTAACGGATATTCTTCTTTCAGCTTCTCGTTTTTGATCATCTGGAAGAGATCGGCGACAATGCGCGAGAGCGATTTGCCGGTTTTTGCAGAGTATTTCTTGGCCGATTTGATCAGGTCGTCATCCAGCCTCAAAGTCAGCTTGGAACTCATGTTTTTTCCTCCTGGTCGTGACGTACTTTCTTTTTTCATAAGTACGTCAGGACCAGGAATGAGTCAAGGGCAAATTCACAAGGGAAGCGGCATACGGAGAATTTTCCAGGAAGACTCTGTTGACCATCCGGAATTTTCATTGACAAATCAGGATGCTTGGGCCTTTATTTGAAGGGCCGTGGCTTGGATGACCTCTTTCTGAGAGGTGGATCAGTGACCGATTTGATTCCCGTTGAAACCATCTCGGGCAGGATTTTCCTGATCCGTGGCCACAAGGTCATTCTGGACCGTGATCTGGCGGAATTGTATGGCGTTGAGACAAGGGTTCTCAAGCAGGCGGTGCGGAGCATCGAACGGTTCCCGGAATATTTCATGTTTGTATTGACGAATCAGGAGCTTAACAACTTGAGGTCACGGATTGTGATCTCAAGTTGGGGCGGTGTACGATACCCGCCGATGGCATTCACCGGGCAAGGGGTCGCCATGGTTTCCAGCGTGCTTGAAGAGCGAACGCGCCATCCAAGTCAACATCGCCGTCATGCGCGCCTTTGTGAAAATGCGCAATCTTTTGTCTATAAACAAGAAATTGGCCCAGAAACTCATGGAACTGGAAAAGCGGCTGGCCGAGCACGATGAAAATTTCCAGCTTGTCTTCGAGGCCATCAAACAGCTGCTGGAGGAGGATGAGAAGCCGAAGAGAAGGATCGGTTTTTGATGGCCGTGCGGTTGGCTTTTTCTGTTGGTCCCCGGGTTTCATTTTATTCCAAGTTTTGCAGGTGAAGTGAACGGAGCCGGTTTTCCGGCAGCAGGGGAGGAGGGAATCATGAGGAAGATCCTGGCCATTGACGGCGGCGGCATCCGGGGGGTGATCCCGGCCGTGGTGCTTTCTGAAATCGAGCGGCGTACCGGCCGGCCCGCGGCCGGCCTTTTCGATCTCATTGCCGGCACCTCCACCGGCGGCATCCTGGCCCTGGGCCTTTCCCGGCCCGGCCCGGGCCGTAAGCCCAAATTCAGCGCCGCCGATCTTCTCGATCTCTACGCCAGCCGGGGCCAGGAGATCTTCAGCCGCTCCTTCTGGAAGGGGATGGCTTCGGTCGGCGGCCTGGCCGATGAGAAGTATTCCCATAAGCCGCTCGAAAAAATCCTCAAAGAGTATTTCGGCACCACCCGCC
>JARRJE010000162.1:0-9095 GCA_037379765.1 Deltaproteobacteria bacterium | reverse complement strand
CCGCCGCCGATCCAGTAGTGCTTGCGGCCCCAAGGGTCGAAGGTTTCCTTGATGGCATTCTCGTAAATCCGGTATCCCTGGCGGGTGAACCGGATGCCCTCGATGCGGGCAGCGGGGAGATTGGGGACATTGACATTGAGCAGGGTATCTCGGGGCAAGCTCCTTTTCAGGACTCTTTTGGCGAGCCGGACGGCGAATTCGGCCGCGGTTTCGAACAGGCGAGGTGGTTCGCCAACCAGGGAGATGGCCAGGGAAGGGACGCCGAGCATGGTGCCTTCGATGGCGGCGGAAACAGTGCCCGAATAGGTGACATCGTCGCCCAGGTTGCCGCCCGGGTTGATGCCTGAAACGACCAGCGTGGGTCTTTCGGGAAGGATTTTCTCGATGCCGATGGATACGCAGTCGGTCGGGGTGCCGTCCATAGTGTATATGTCTGTTTCGACTTTTCTGACCCGCAGCGGCCGATCGAGGGTGAGGGAATGACTGGCCCCGGAGTTGTCTCGTTCGGGGGCGACGATCACCGGCCGACCCACCTTCCGCAAGGCCTGAAAGAGCGAATGGATGCCGGGAGCGTGAACTCCGTCGTCGTTGGTGACCAGGATCAGGGGCTTATCTGCCAAAATATCCTCCTTGGCACGTGGTTGGTGAGCAGATCGTGGAAGTGCTACAATCGATTATTAAAAAGGTATACGACCCGGCATCGCATCGTACCTTATAGCCCTGGGCCTTACTTCCGACGTTTATCGCATATCGACAATCCAATTGGCAATACACACTTGTCGATCACAGGTAATAAAAGAGTATTGAGACTACTCTTACTCGATTCTGTAAGCAATCACAGGTGTCGGAGATGTGAGGAAAGCGGCCTGCGGGGCACGTACTTGTGTACGCGAACAGACCCTGACAAACTACCGCCTGACTGGCAACAACCCAATGACCCCCCATGGAAGAAAAATAAACACTCACGGTGGACCGTCGGCGTAATGCCGACAAAGCAGATTCGGTGCCGGTGATTGCTTGCCATCACTTTATCCTAATCCAGCGGATGAGGGAGATGATTTGCATGAATGGGCAGAATGATTACTCTTTTAGAAACAGCTTTTTCTGAAAAACATTCGATTCGATCTTTATGGCTGCTAAACGCGATTATTATGACATTCTGGGCGTTGCCAAAGGCGCTTCCGAGCAGGAAATCAAGAAGACCTACCGGAAGCTCGCCCGCAAATACCATCCCGACGTCAATCCGGGCGACAAAAAGGCAGAGGAAAAATTCAAGGAAATCCAGGAAGCCTATAGCATTCTCGGCAACAAGGAGAAGCGGAAAAAGTATGATCAGTTCGGCAGCATGGCCTTCGAACCCGGGTTCGAAGAGCAGCGGGCAGGGGCCGGAGGAGGAGCGTATCAATACGGCCCTGGAGGCTTTACAGGCTCCACTGCCGGCTTCGAGGACTTCGGCGATATCTTCGGCGATGTCTTCGGGCAGGCTCGAACCGGGGGGCGAGCCCGGCCGACAGGGCCCACGCCGGGCGAGGATCTTGAATATGCTCTGGATGTCGATTTCCTAACCGCAACCCGCGGCGGTACCGTCCAACTCTCGTTCCAGCGGGAAGGCGCCTGCGAGGTGTGCGGCGGCACCGGGGAGGCGCCCGGATCCACCCCGCAAACCTGTCCTCAATGTGGTGGCAGCGGCACCGTTAACGTGGCCCGGGGGCCGATCCGCTTCACCCAGACCTGCAGCCGTTGTCGCGGCACCGGCAAGGTCATCGTCGACCCTTGCCGGAACTGCATGGGAAGGGGCACGGTACGCAAAACGGAGCGGATTCAGGTGCGCATTCCCGAGGGCGTCAATACCGGCTCCCGTATCCGCCTAGCCGGCAAGGGCGGTCCGGGTTTGCGCGGCGGTCGACCGGGCGACCTCTACATCGTGGTCAATGTGGCCGACCATCCTTATTTCCGGAGAGAAGGCGACGACATCTATCTGGACGTGCCCATCAGTCTTTCGGAGGCCGCCCTAGGCGCCAAAGTGGTGATTCCCACTCTCAACGGCAAGACCAAGCTGACCATTCCGGCCGGCATCCGCTCCGGCCAGAAGCTTCGACTGGCCGGCAAGGGCGTCAAGCACATGAAAGGGACCGGACACGGAGATCAATATGCAGTGATCGCTATCGTTCCGCCCAAGAAGATCGAGGGCAAGGCCAAGGAGCTGATGGAGGAATTCGCTCGTCTGGAGACCCTTGATCCCAGAAAAGGGACCGGGTGGTCATAAGCAGTCACAGCAAGACGAGGTTTGGGGTGAGAAGTTGGAGGCAATGGCAAAAGTATCCCACGGCTTTTGGCCCCAATCGTCCATTCCTTCAGCTGCGAATAATCCTCAAACGGGCTCATAAGGTGTCAGCATGGGCGAGGAAAAACGTTTATACAGCATCAGCGAAGTAACCCGCATCTTCGAGGTGAGCGAGAGCACCATCTACCGAATCGAGGCGGAAGGGTTCGTCCGCGCCCGTCGGAATGAAAGAAGCCGCAAGGGATTCGCCCCTGAGGACTTAGAGCGGATCCGGATGGTCCTTGAGTTGTCCAGGGAACTGGGGGTGAACTGGGCCGGTATCGAGGTCATTCTCCACATGCGGGAGCGAATGCTCTCCATGCAGAGGCAGGTCCAGGAGATTTTCAGCCATTTGCACCGACAGATGAAGGACACGCTGGCCGAACAGCAATCCGGGCGTCGGCATCAGTCCTTGCCGAAGATGGATCTCATCCGCATCCTGGAAGAGAAGGATTCCGAATAGCAGGCGTTGCCCGCTTCTGTAGGAAAGCTCTTTTCTCCCTCCCCTCGAACTTTAACTTCCCGGGGTCCTCATGTATCTGGCCAGACGCACCCTCTATGGCCGTCTCCATTATTTCATCAGCCGATCCTTTCAACAGGGAAAATGGTGGCGAAGTGAGGATCTGCTCGATCTGGGCACCGATCCGTTTCGCTGCATCGTCAAAACCGGCCGCGATTCTTTTTCCATCTCCGACCGGGTCAGGAAAAAGCTCCGGGAGATCGGGGAGGAGCCCGGCCCCGGCGAGCTCGAGCAGCTCTTTCTACCCTTTCTGCCGAACAGGGTGCGGGATGCCTACGAGCGGATACACCTCCGGAACCGGTACCGGGGCCGGGGTAAGCTGAGCTACCAAGAGCAGAAGCGCCTGGAGGAGCAGATCAGCCTTTTCGACCGCCGCCGGCTCCAGTTTCTCAAGTGCGGCAGTCTGGATCTCTCCCGGATCAGCACCCTTCCTATCCGCTATTTTCTGCCCCTGGCGGACAAGTCCCGGGACGAACTCGAACAATTTTTCCTGGCTGGGGAGGCAAAGCTCGATCCGGGCGAATACAAGCGATACGTATTTGCCATTTTCAACCTGCAGAGCAAATTCGCACGGCGGGAGGCGAGAAGCATGCCCCAGTTCCTCGATCAAGAGCGGCTGGATCGAGTCTTTCTTGACGAGCTGTGCCGGGTCGATGCCAGCGGAGGCTTCCGGATGGGGGAGCCGCCTCGGAAATTCCTCCATCCCTATCTCAGCCGGTACGTGATCATGTTCTTCGACTACGGCTGGGGGCCGGATACCTCCTGGGAGGAATACATTCGCCGGTTCATGGACAGCCACCGGCAATACCGGCCGCCGGTGCCCAAGGCCGGGATTTCCGAAGAGGAGGCCGACGAGCTGTTCGGAATGGGGAGGGCGGCGCTGCGCCGGCTCACCCGCAGAGAGCTGATTCGTCTATATAGAGAGAGGGCTCATGAGCTCCATCCGGACAAGGGAGGGGATCATGAGAAGTTCATTCACCTGACTCAGGCCTATGAATCGCTGCTCCGGGAGTGCAGGGGATGAAGTGCTGTGCCCGTCGTCGGTCAATCAGGGCGAATCGGTTTCCTACGCGCGGAATGTCAGCTCTACCCGATTACCAACCGCTGAATCAGCTCAGCAACCTTCGATGAGCCTCTTGATCTTCTGCGGCACCACCTTGACCTGACTGCCGGGCTTCAATTGCTTGGCTTCCTTCTCGCATCAGCTCTTCCGGTCGGTCTGGCAAGCCTTCCCCTTGTTCCGCGAAGCGGCTCCATTTGATCAGAGAAGATCTTCGAGAAGATCGTGCGCCCCGGGCTCTCTTGTGCTAGAGTGATGGCGATTCCGGCACGGTTGGAAGAAAAAAGGAGGAAGACCAATGCTCAAGAAAATGATTTTGCTGACAGTCGGCACTTTTTTCCTGTGGGGAACGGTTTCCTGCGGGACACTGATCTATCCGGAGCGGCGAGGTCAGAGGAGCGGCCGCATTGATCCGGGCGTCGCCATTTTGGACGGCGTCGGTCTGCTGGTCTTTATCATTCCCGGCCTCATCGCCTATGCCATCGATTTTTCCACAGGAGCAATCTATATGCCGTCCCGCCGGAGGAGCGAGGGCGAAACGGGCGTGAAAATCGTTTTGGCGAAAAGCCGAGAATGGAAGGATATCGCTGCTGCCATCGAACAATCCACCGGCCGTCAGCCGGACCTCGCCGATCCCGATTTGCGTATCTACCAGCCGGATGGCCGGGATCAGGACCTCGGAGCAGAGCTTGCCGCCCTGGCGGCAGGCCAACCAGCTGCTGCCGCGTGGAAGGCTTGCTCAATTTCTCCGGACGGAGCCCTGACCACGGCCGACGGTTGGCGGGTAGCCACTTTTTGAAGCGTTCAGCTTCCACGATCAGTAAGACGGCAAATGGAAGCCCGGCTGCGTGGAGGCTGACGATCTTTTGCTTGTTCGGGATCGCCCGAGGCCGGGGAAAGACAGCTGAACTCTGACCTCTTTTTTGAGCCCCATGAACGAAGATGATCCCGAGCCGATCGAGCTGCCCATCGATGGCATTCTTGACCTTCATATCTTCCGGCCCCAGGAAGTGAAGGACCTTATTCCCGATTACCTGGCCGCCTGCCGGGCACGTTCCATTCTGCACGTCCGCATAATCCACGGGAAGGGGACCGGCGCTCTGCGCCGCACGGTGCATGCCATCCTCGGCCGACTGCCCGAAGTGGCCTCCTTCCGCCTGGCCGGCGAGGAGGCCGGCGGCTGGGGGGCCACCCTGGTGGAATTACGGCGGCCCAATAAAAAATGAAGAAACGATGAATCGTCTAGAATCTGCCAGCCTTTTCTCTTCCCCGTCCTCCATTTTCATTCCTTTTTTCGATTCTTGAGTTCCAGGATTCCTCAGGGCTGGCAGTTGAAAGACATCTGCCGGCATCAACTGCTATAATGATCCTGACCGGTGGCCCGCCGATTTGTTGGGCTGGCGCCGGCGGTCACGAATTCCTTTTTTAAGAAGACACTCCCCTGGAGAACGCAAAGCAGAAAAGGCTCTCCGAGGCAGAGAATTTTCATGACAAAAGAAGGGAAACATCGCTTCGTGGTTATCGCACTGGTTGTCGCGGTAACCCTTCTTCATTACATCACCAGTTACAAGGACTTGTACTATCATGTCATTTACCGGGAACTCTATTTCCTGCCCATCATCCTGGCGGGGTTCTGGTTCGGCCTGCGCGGGGGGCTGGCGACCTCTCTTGCCATCACCATTTTTTATGGTCCTCTTGCCCTCTGGCCGGAAACCGGCCGGTTTACTATCGAGAATTTCGGCAATCTGTTAGAGCTCCTCCTGTTCAACATTGCCGCCATCATTCTCGGCCGGATGCACGACAATGAAAAACGCCAGCGAGAAAACCTCCGGCGGGCCGAAAACCTGGCGGCCATGGGCAAAGCCGTTTCCTATTTGGCCCACGACATGAAAGCGCCGCTGGTCGCCATCGGCGGATTTGCCTCGCAGTTGCGGCGCGGGACCAAGATCGGCGACCCGAATGGCAAGAAACTGGATATCATTCTCAGTCAAACCGAGCGGCTGGAGACCATGGTCAGGGACATGCTTTATTTCGCGCGACCGGTGGAGTTGAGAAAGACCGCCACCGACCTGAACGACCTTGTGCGGGAAATCATAGAGGTGTCGGAGGATGCAGCGCGGTCGCATGGGGTCACTCTGGAAATGGAAGCCGATGCAGAGATTTTCCCCGTTCAAGTGGATAAAGATCGATTTCAGCAGGTGCTGCTCAATCTCGTCACCAACGCCATCGAGGCCTCACCGTCAGGCGAAAAGGTTCGGGTGCGGACCGCACGCCATGATAACGGGGTCGTGATCGAAGTCGCTGACCATGGACCTGGAATGTCGGCAGAGGATCGTCAGCTGGCCTTTTCGGCCTTTTATTCCACCAAGAAGGAAGGCACCGGCCTGGGGCTACCCATCGTGAAAAAAATCGTCGAGGCACACGACGGCCGTCTGGAGCTACTCAAAAATGAGCCGACTGGGATGAACTTCCGTGTCATTCTTCCCGCGGGTTGAAACACCTGAAACGCCTCTTAGGGAATGTTGCCGTGTCCCTCTGTCGGATCCGGGCTGTCACTCCGGGCCGGCCCGGCAAGAATTTTTTCCAGAACCCCGTTCAATTCCTCCAGATGATAGGGCTTGGTGATAGCGGCCTTGAAACCGTAATGGCGGTAATCGGTCAGGACCGGTTCGTTGGCGAAGCCGCTGGCGACCACAGCGCGGACTCCGGGATCGAGTTGAAGCAGCTTCTCCATGGTGGCAATCCCTCCCATACCGCCCCGAATAGTGAGATCGAGGATCACCGCATCAAAGGTCCGGCCATTTTTTTGCGCCTGTCGGTATCGCTCGATGGTTTGCTCTCCCGTGGCGGCAGAGGCTGCTTCGTAACCCATGAACTGGAGGATGTCTTGAGCAATGTCCCGGACTTCGGGATCGTCCTCCAGGAGCAGGATTTTTTTCCCTTGCCCTGGCTGGTTCCCGGCCAGATCGGCCAGAGAGCGGAATTCCTGATGACGGGCTGCCGGCAGGTGGATGGTCACCGTGGTCCCCAAGTCCACCTGGGAGTCCACTTCGATGAGACCGCCATGGCGACGGACGATGGAATAGGCGATGGCGAGACCCAGGCCCGTCCCTTTGTGAGGCCCCATCTCCTTGGTGCTGAAATACGGATCGAAGATCCGGGGCAGGAGCTCAGGGGCGATGCCCTTGCCGAAGTCGGCAAAAATGAGCCGAACATATCGGCCCTCCTCGAGATTGTTTGTCTTCGTCACCTCGATGTTTTCGGCACCGACCTCGATCTCGCCGCCCCCGGGCATGGCCTCCCTGGCATTCAGCACCAGAATGCTGATCAATTGGCGGAGCTGGTCCGGATCGCCTTCAACCTGCCAGAGGTCTTCGGCAATGGTGAATCGGCTGTGGATACCGCTGCCGCTTAAAGCGAATTCAACTGCTTGAGGCAGAAATTCTTTGAGGTGCAGAATTTTTTTAACCGGCTCGCCCCCTTCGGCAAAGGTGATCAGCCGCTGGGTAAGTTCCCGGGCCCGCAGGGAGATTTTTTCAGCGTTAGAGAGCAGTCGAGCCGCCTTGCTGCCGCCGTCTACCAGGAACTTGGCGAAGGAGACGTTGCCGAGAATGCCGGTGAGCAGGTTGTTGAAATCGTGGGCGATGCCTCCGGCCAGAACTCCGATGGATTCGAGCCGGCCCACCTTGGCCCGCTCCTCCTCCAGCTGTTTTCGCTCCCGAATGTCCCGCACGAAGGCCAGGCTCGCGGGTTCGCCCTCGTAAGTGATGAGGCCGACGTTGAATTCCACCTCGATGATCTGGCCGTTCTTGTGGACGACTCTGGTTTCGAACCTGCATGGAACCTTTTCACCGGCCATCCGGCGCTGGTGGCGGTCATGCAGGATCTCCCGCACGTCCGGGGCCAGGATCCGGTCGCAGGTCAGGCTGAGAAACTCTTCCTGCGTGTAGCCGAGGAGCTCGGCCAGGGCCGGATTGACGTATTTGAAATGGTTATCCCGCAGGATGAAGATGCCGTCATTGGCCCGCTCCACCAGGTTGCGGTGCTTCTCCTCCGATTCGCGGAGCGAGTTTTCCGCCTGCTGCCGTTCGATCACCTCCAGGTGCAACCGTTCATTGGCCTCGGACAGGGCCTGGGTCCGCTTAAGCACCAGCTCTTCAAGATGCTCCCGATAACCATCGAGTTCCTTTTCCGCTTTTTTGCGGGCGGTCACATCCTGGATATGCACCACCGTGAAATCGAGGGCGCCGTCCGGCCTTTTCACCCCACGCACAGAGATCTCGGTTTCGATGATCTGGCCGTCTTTTCGAATGAATCGCTTCTCCATGGTGAATCCATCGAGCTCGCCGGCAGCCATCTTTGTAAACCGCTCCAGATTGGCGGGAACATCCTCCTGGTAGGTGAGCTCGGTCCAAGTCTTGCCGAGAAGCTCTTCCCGGCTGTAGCCCAGGATCTGGCAAAGCCGATCATTTACCGCTACCCATTTTTTATCCGCATTTCCCACGGCCGCACCGATCAGGCCGAGCTCGAAATAGCTGCGGAACCGAGCTTCACTTCGCCGCTGCCGGGCCTCCGCCTTCCTGCGGCGCCAGAAATTGATGACAAGCCCGAGAATAATGAAGAATTGCAGGGCGGAGAGAAAAACGGCTTCCCAGACGATGTGGCGGTAACGGTAATAAAAGGTATTCGGCTCATTGACGATAACCGCGCCGGAAGGCAAGGCGCTGCGGACAATCCCGAACCGTTGCAGCCGTTGATAGTTGAACATGGGTTGGTTGGGGCTTGTGGCCACCACCGGAATGGCGGTAGCCGGTTCGCCTTTGAGAATCCGCAGCGTCATTCGGGCGGCCTCTTCTCCCTGGCGTTCTCCGCTAACCACGATGCCGCCCATGGCGCCCGCTTCGATCAAGTAGCCCCAGCAGGTATAGACCGGCGCCGAGGAATTATTGTGGAGCAGGTCCATGCTCTCGGCCGGGGTGAATGTTTGCCCGGCCAGGTCGCGATTCCAAGCGAGAAGCAGAATGATCGTCTTTCGAGGAAGGGTCTCCAGCCTCCTTGTCAATTGGGCGGTGGTGAGGCCGACTAGTTCGATGAAATCAAGCCGTCCGGTGAAGGCGGGCTTCATCCCGAGAAAACGCTGATAGTTGATCAGGCCGGTGGTGGTTACGTCACTCACCACCGCCACATGCCGG
>JARRJE010000161.1:4486-9539 GCA_037379765.1 Deltaproteobacteria bacterium | reverse complement strand
GGGTTGGGAAGTTGCGGCCAGTAGCGGCGCTCCACGCATCGAAAGTGCCCACAGGCACGCATCTGTCCGCGCTCAGAGCAACCAGCATACGGGGGGTATAGCTGGTCGCTCTGCTCACGTACATCTGCGCACCTCTGAACACTTACGGGGAAACATCGAACCTTGAGCCTCAAACCTTGAACCTTGAATTTTCGAAGGATTGCTCATGATCTGGCAGATGTCTTGGCGCAATATCTGGCGCAACCGGAGGCGGACGGCGGTGATTCTTGCCGCTGTAGTCATCGGGGTCTGGGCCATGATTTTTCTGGGCGCACTCATGCGGGGGATCGCCGACCAGATGGTGCGCAACGGCATCAAGACCCTCACCGGCCATCTCCAGGTTCAGGCCGAAGGTTTTCGGAGCGACCCGGTGATCGAGAACCGCATCCGGAAGCCAGGACGGGTGCTGGCGGCGATGCAGTCCCTGCCTTCCGGCGCCTTTTGGGCACCGCGCCTCCAAGTGAGCGGTGTTGCCGCCAATGCCAGGCACTCGGAGGGCATCACTCTGGTGGGCATCGATCCGGCCCGGGAGGCGAAGGTTTCATTTATCGGCGGGGCGGTGAAAGCAGGCCGCTACCTGAATGAGCATGACCCGGATGCCATTCTGGTGGGAAAGGCCCTGCTCGAGCGGTTTGAGACCAGGCCCGGACATAAACTGGTGCTGATGGCCCAGAATGCGACCGGCAAGATCGCTTCCCGCGCTTTCAGGATCACCGGTGTTTATCGGGCGGAGCTCGAAAGCACCGAAAAGCAATTCGTGTTCATCACCCTGCCGGCGGCCCAATCGATGCTTGGAGTGGA
The DNA here is from genome assembly GCA_037379765.1 of Deltaproteobacteria bacterium. Taxonomy (GTDB): domain Bacteria; phylum Desulfobacterota; class Desulfobulbia; order Desulfobulbales; family UBA5123; genus JAJYKH01. The sequence goes on along the minus strand of JARRJE010000161.1, from coordinate 8,699 downwards.
CCACGACCTCTCGGAGGTGGCGGTCCTGCTCTCAGCCCGCAGCCAGGTGGCACCGGTGGCCGCTGAGCTTGCCCGGCGGCTGCCCGGGCTTGTCGTTTTGACCTGGCAGCAGCTTCTGCCCCTGGTATCAGCGGTGCTGAAAATGTACGACGGCTTCATTTTATTCTGGTTTCTGGCCGTTTTCCTGGCCATGGCCTTCGGGTTGGTCAACACCATCCTCATGGCCGTTTTCGAACGGGTGAGGGAGTTCGGCCTGCTGCGGGCCCTGGGCATGAAACCCCAGCTGGTGGTGGCCGAGGTGCTGGCCGAATCCTTTTTTCTGCTGGTGCTCGGCACCGCGGCCGGCAATCTGCTGGCCTTTCTCGCGATCAGAGGGCTCTCCGGAAGCGGCATCGATCTGTCCGCCTTTGCCGCCGGCTTGGAGTACGCCGGCATGGGCCGGGTGATCTATCCGGTCCTCCTGGCTCGAGACATGATCGTTGCCAATCTCACCGTTTTCGTCCTCGGTCTGCTGGTGAGCATTTACCCCGCGGTGAAGGCAGCCAGGTTTTCGCCGGTAGAGGCCATGGCCCGGCAATGAGAAACGTCCAGCAGCACCGCATCTACTTTGTCATCGGCCTGTTCGCATAGGCGGGCTATAGTCTCACAGGCCTCTTTGTCAGCACTGCTGCTGACGCTAATCGCTAGCATCTGCGGCACTGCTGAACGTTTCAACCATTCTATGCAAATGGGCCATTCTTTTGTACAAAGATGACAGTAAGTTGGGAATTAATTGAATCATGAGACTGAAATGTCTTGTCCAGCTTTGTGCGCTCTGGCCGGGCACTGGAAGGTTTCGTGAATTGGTGAAGTATGGAGAATCAGACACGTATGCCGATTGTTGAGTGCTCCGGCATTGAAAAGAGCTACCGGCAGGGCCAGGTGAGCGTCCATGCCCTGCGCGGCGTCGATCTTGCCGTGGAGCAGGGCGGGTTTCTGGCCCTGGCCGGGCCCTCCGGCTCGGGCAAGACCACCCTGCTCAACATCCTCGGCGGTCTCGATGCGCCGGACAAAGGCCGGGTGGTGGTGGCCGACAACGATCTGTCGACGCTGAACCCTGCGGAGCTTGCCGCTCTTCGGCTGTTCAAGGTGGGGTTCGTCTTTCAGGCTTACAATCTCATTCCCGTGCTCACCGCTCGGGAGAATGTGGAGTTCGTTATGCAACTCCAGGGCGTGCCCGCCGGTGAGCGGCGGCAGCGGAGCCGAGCCGCTTTGACTGACGTGGGGCTGGCCGGTCTCGACGATCGGCGGCCGGCCGAGCTTTCCGGCGGCCAGCAGCAGCGAGTGGCGGTGGCCCGGGCCATCGTTGCCGCTCCGGCGATCGTCCTGGCGGACGAACCCACTGCCAATCTCGATTCCCGGACCGGTGAGGGGCTGCTCGATCTCATGCAGGCGATGAACGAGCAAAAGGGGGTCACGTTCATCTTTTCCACCCATGATCAGATGGTCATGGAGCATGCCCGCCGGCTGGTGCTCATCCATGACGGCCGCATTGTGGACGACCAGATCAAGTGATCAGGGCCGTGCCTTTCTTCATTCGGTTCCGTTCGTCGGGCTTGGCCCGGCTCGACCTTTGCTCCTGCTTGCTGCTGGCGATATTGGGTGTCGGTTTGTGGGCACCGGTTTCTGTTCAAGCCGTTGGCCAAGCCGAAAAACTTGACGCGGCCGAAAGCTGGCTGGCGAGGAACGCCGAGTGGGGCGGGTATCTCAAGGTGCAGGGGGCTGCCTCCTGGCCGGCGGCCGATTCCCTGCTCGGGGCCGGCGAGACCGAAACGCTTGGTGATTGGAACCTGGAGGGACGTCTCAATAATACCCTGTTTTTCGGATCGCGGACGAATCTGGAGACCAATTACGAGGCGGTTTGGGTCGGAGGCGATTCACGGCGGCGTCTGGGCGGGGCGGAGCAGGCGCCCGCCGTGTATTTCGTCGGCAGCGTGCCCGATGACGACCGGCGGCTTTTCGACCTGACCCAGATCATCCGGGAAGATCAGGAATCCGTTTTCTACCAGCGTCTGGATCGCCTCGTCCTCACCCGGACCTTCGACTGGGGCGAGATCCGCGCCGGCCGCCAGGCGGTGACTTGGGGGCACGGGCTGCTCTTCAACCCCATGGATCTCTTCAACCCCTTTGCCCCGACCGACATCCAGCGCGAATACAAGCTGGGTGACGATCTGCTTTATGTCCAGATATCAAAGCTCAAGAGCGGCGATCTCCAGATGCTCTACGTACCCCGAAGGGACCCAGACACCGGGGAGGTCGAGTGGGACCAGTCCTCACTTGCCGGCAAAGTTCACTTCGCCCGGGGAGTGACCGAGTTCGACCTCATGGCGGCCAAGCACATCGAATGCGATGTCTTCGGGTTGGGCAGCGTCGGTTATATCGGTACGGCCGCCTGGCGGTTTGATGCTGTCTGGACCCATCCGAACGAGGGGGATTCCGCAAGCGACTATCTGTCCCTGGTGAGCAACCTGGATACCTCATGGGTCTGGTGGGGAAAGAACTTTTATGGTTTTATCGAGTTCTTTTATTCCGGTATCGGCAAGGTCAAAGGCGACTACACCGCAGCCCTTCTCGATCCGGAAATCACCGATCGGCTCGCCCGCGGCGAACTGTTCACCGTCGGCCGGTTTTACCTGGACGGCATGGTGCAGGTGGAGCTTCATCCTCTGGTCAACCTGTTCCTGACCATGATCACCAATGTCCAGGACCCTTCCGGCATCGTTTTGCCCCGCCTCGTTTGGGACGTGACGGAAAACACCCAGCTGCTGGTTGGCGCCAGCATCCCGTTCGGTGCCTTCGGCACCGAGCTCGGCGGCTTTCCCCTGCCGGGAAGCTCGCTCACCACCCGCCCTCCGGCTGCCGTCTTCTTGTGGGCGAGCTATTATTTTTGAGGGGTGAAAAATTATCAGCTCCTGCAGGCGTTTCCCGCCGCACCCATCCTATGAAATTCGCTCACTATTTCTGACAATCGATGTCGAGCCACTTTTTCTGATTTCGAAAGGAATAAGACGCTCGCTCCGCTGCAAAACGAACTCAGCGGACGAATCGTGATCGGTTCCAGGCGATCACTTGGAAATCAAGAGATTGCAAAGGCTTCTTAAAACTGTCGGGCAGCAGGGGCAGGCTCGAACCGGGAGCTCTGTGTACAAGGATGCAGGAGCCCCTCGGAAAGAACTTCAGTTGTCGTCGGTCGAGGAGTTGAGGAGAATCTCCCGGGTGTCTCCGGTCGGCATCCCCTTCACGTACAAGTCTCGTTGCGGGAAGGGGATGGTGATCCCCTGCTCGCGGAAGGCGCGATGGATAGACTTGAGCAGGTTATGGGTCTCAATCACTTAGATAGCGGGGACCTCGATCCAGAGGAGGAGCTCAAGATTGATGGAAGAATCGGCAAAGGTCCGGTAGCGAACTCGGGGCTCCGGCTCGGTCACCACTTTGGGGTTGGCCCGGACCACCGCCATGAGCACTTCCTCCACCTTGTCGAGATCGCTCTCGTAAGCCACCCCTACAGGAATGCGGATGCGGAAGCGGGGAACTGGAGCGCTTTCATTGACTATTTTGGAATTGGCGATAATGGAGTTGGGAATGGTGATCAGAACGTCATCCCGGGTCTTGATCCGGGTGGAACGAATACCGATCTCAACCACTTCACCCCGCTGAGCGCTGTCCAGGATGATGAAGTCGCCCACCTTGAAGGCGTTGTCCGCAAAGAGGCTGATGCCGCCGAAAAAGTTGGACAGGGTGTCCTTGGCCGCCAGGGCCACGGCGATGCCGGCGATCCCCGCTGAGGCAAAAAGCGGGGTGAGATTCACGTTCCAGATGGCAAGGATCCAAAGGACTCCCGCCACCATAAGCACCGCCCGGATGATGTTTTTGAGCAGGAGAAAGAGGTCGCGGCCGATCTTGCCCCGTTCGAGGACTCGGATGAGGTGTTCTCCAGCCAAGTGGTTGAAGATCCTGATGGCGCCGGTCAGCCACAGGAAAAGGATCACGCTCTTGACGGCGGCCGGCAGCACGGTGTGGTAAGGGGGCGGCATCGGCCGCATCACCAGGGCGTGGAGGACCCCCAACAGGAAAATGGTCCAGCATAGGGGACGGTGGATGATGTTGATGATCTGATCGTCGAAGCTGATGCGGGTGCGTTCGGCAAACCGCCGCGCAATGCGGTCGATAAAGA
>JARRJE010000161.1:0-4458 GCA_037379765.1 Deltaproteobacteria bacterium | reverse complement strand
CAGGCCGTAAACGAGGACCACGGCCAGCTGTTTGAGGAGCAGCTGTTCGTTTAAGATCTGGAAATGCTCGAAAAAACGTTCGATACCCATGGGAGTCTACCGAGGAAATTGAAAGGGCGGAACAATCGCCATTCCCTACATAACCGATTTCGGGGTGGAGTGCAAAGCTCGGTTTCAGCCTCGCATATCGAGAAGCACTTTGAGAGCGTCCGGGGCCGCCGCTTCGCTGAAGGCCTCCACGGCCTGGTCCAGAGGGCGGACTCCGGTGATAAGGGGCTGAACCTCTACCTGCCGAGTCGCCAGAGCGCGCAGGGTTGGTCCGAATGGTCCGCAACGGGAACCGAGAAGTCGGATCTCGTTGATGACGAGCGGAGTGGGATCGAGGCCGGCCGGGCCGGCCACCGTGCTTTTCAGCACCAGGGTGCCGCGGGGGCGGACCAGTCCCAGGGCCTGGTTGAGGCCGGCCGCAGAACCAGTGGCCTCGACCACCGTCTCGAAGGCAGCCCCGGCGGGCAGTTCGCTTGTCAGAAGAGTGGCGATTCCCCGGCGGGCGGCGATGGCCATTTTTTCCGGGTGGCGTCCGAGGAGGATCACTGCAGCGCCGGCGAGGCGGAGTACCTGGGCGACGAGCAGGCCGAGTCGGCCGTCGCCCATGACCAGGATCTCCTCCGAGGGGCGCAGGTGGAGCTGTTCTGGAATCTCGAAGGCGGCCGCCAGTGGCTCGGCAAAAACCGCCTCCTCGTCGGCCACCTCCTCGGGCACAGGATGAAGATTGGCCTGGGGCAGTGTAAGATAGTCGGCAAAGACTCCATCCTTGTTCTGGATCCCCAGCACCTGCCGCCGAGGACAGTGAGTTGTCAGACCCCGACGGCAGAGCTCGCACGCCCCGCAGTTGAGGTTGATTTCGCCCACCACCCGGCGGCCGGTCAACTCGCCGTCGGGTGGACTCGTCTCTTCCACCACCCCTACGAACTCGTGGCCGGGGATGCCGCGGAAATTCCCGTAACCTCTGGTGAGCTCGAGGTCGGTGCCGCAGATACCGGCGAGCAACACCCGGACAAGGGCCTCGCCCGGGACAGGAACCGGTCGAGGGTAGTCGTTGCGCAGATGCAGATTCTTATCGAAGAAAAGCGCCCGCATGGTTCCTTCGCAGAGGTTTATTTCCGTCACTACGCTGCCGGAAGAAGTGATTGTATCCGATTAGGAGATAAGAACGCATCACACCCGCCTCGGTCGGCGGGTATCCACTTTGGTTGTTGACCGATGGCTCTGGCCGACTGAAAAATCAGGGAAAAGGAAAAAGGGCTGCGCAAATGGTCAATTCCGCTGTGCCTCGTCGAGCACCTCACGCACCATACAGGCCAGCTCCGGGAGCTCGAGGGGTTTGTAGGCAAATCTTTTGATCCCGATCTCCTCGGCCCTCTCCTGGGTCATTTGCTCGCTGTAGCCGGTGTAAAGAATGATGGGGGTCGAAGCCTTGAGGTCCAGAATCCTGGCGGCCACCTCATCGCCCGCCATTTTAGGCATGGACATATCGGTGATGACCAGATCGAAGCGGTCCGGGTCTTCGGCAAAAAGCTAGAGCGCCTTCTTGCTGTCGCTGCAGCCGACCACGCAATAACCTAGACCGGTCAGCAGCCGCTCGATCACCTGGGTCAACGTTGCTTCATCTTCGACCAGCAGAATGGTCTCCTGCCCCGTCGGGATGTCCTGAAGGGACTGTTGGCTGTATTCCTCTATTCCCTTTGCGATGACTGGCAGATAAACGTTGAATTCGGAGCCCGTACCCGGTTTGCTTTCGACGTCGACTGCACCACGATGGCTGGTGACGATACCGTGGACGACCGCGAGCCCCAACCCGGTCCCCTTCTCTTTTTCCTTGGTGGTGAAATAGGGCTCGAAGATCCGTTTCAAAATTGCCCCCGGCATGCCGGCGCCGTTATCCCGCACGGTCAGTTTGATATGCGGCCCCGGCCGCAGGTCGGGCAGCCGGTTGACTTCACTTTTGCCGATTTTGACTTGGTGCAGGACGATTTCCAGGATGCCGGAGCCGTTTGGCAAGGCTTGGGCGGCATTGGTGCAGAGATTGACCAGCACTTGGTGGATCTGGGTGGGATCGGCGGCCACCGGGCCGAGATTCTCCCCTATCTCCTGGCGGATTTCGATCGTGGTCGGCAGAGAGGCGCGGAGAAGCTTGATTCCTTCTTTGATAATGGGAGCGAGAAGCAGGGGCCTTCGTTCCTGTCCGGTCTGGCGGCTGAAGGTCAGGATTTGCTTGACCAGGTCCTTTGCCCGATTGGCAGCCTTGAGAGCTTCCTGCAAATCCAGGCGGGTATCGTTCTCGGCCGGCAGGTTCTGGCAGGCAAGTTGGGTATAGCCGATGATGGCGACAAGGATGTTGTTGAAATCATGAGCGATGCCGCCGGCAAGAGTCCCGATCGCCTCCATTTTCTGGGACTGACGGAGCTGATCTTCAAGTCGTTTCTGTTCCGTCTGATCATCGATGATGAGGATCACCGAAGTGATTTCCCCATTGGCGTCTTTCATCGGATAGCCGCTGACGGAGACATCGATGAGGTTTCCTTCCTCATCCAGATGTTGATGTGTTGTCTGGAACGAACGGCCGGTCGCGACTACTTGCCGGACCGCGCACCCTTCGCCTAGCTCGTGGCAGGGACGGGGCAGTTGATGCGAGATGGCATGGCAGGTTTGGCCGATGATCTCTTCGAGGGGTTTCTTCATCTGGCGGGTATAGGCCCGGTTGGCGGTAATGATACGATAATCCGGGCTCAGGACCAGGAGTCCTTCCTCCATGCCCTCAAGGATGTCCTTGGCGAATTTTTCGGAGCATTTGCGTTCCCTGATCTCTGTTTGAAGCTCGGCGGTGCGCTCCTCCACCATCTCTTCGAGCTGAAGATGATACTTGTTCAGCTCGTTTTCATATTTCTTGCGTTCGGTAATGTCCCGGATGACGCCGACCGTGCCGATAAATTCCTTCTTTTTGGTTTTCTCGTCGTATACATGCAGCCCTGAGCTGTTGACCTCCACCACCAAAACTTCCCGCCCCAAAGGTTCGATCATGCCGGGAATGGTTTTCCCCGATTTGAGGAGGAGTCGTATCTCCAGACCGGTGGTTTTTCTTTCGCCGGTTCGTCTTTCGTCAAACAGCTTGGGGGCTCCTTCATCGCCGGTTTTCTTGCCTGCATAGCGGGGTAGAACGAAAGAGGAGCAAACCAGCTCGACCTCGCTGGGCAGGATAATCTCCGAAAAATGCCGACCGATGAGCTCGCCCGGCTCATAGCCCAGTTGACGAACGGCACTGTTGAGGTAGAGAAAACGGCCGTCGGGGTCTATTTTATAGACGATATCGGGAATGGTCTGCACCAGGACCTCGAAGCGTTCCTCGGAGGTTTGCAGCTCTCGCAGCTTGAGGTGGACCTGCTCTTCGAGATTATGGGAGTATTCCTCCAGTTGGATTTTGAGCTGCCGCAACTCCTTGTATTGCTCGATGGTTTCGTCATACAGGGCGGCAAGGACGTTTTCCATGGTCTTGAGGCCGCCGGAGACGCTCATGGCCAGGGTCGTCTCCAGGAGAAAGGCTTGGGAGTCGGGGAGATTGCTGTCGGTGTGGGGTACCAGCCCTGATTTGAGGGCGGCAAAATGGATGCCCACCACCTCGGACATGGGAATACCTTTCTGCGCGCACATTTTTCCGAAACTGTAGCCCTTGAACAGATTGGCTTCGTTTGGATCGGCGAGATGATTTTTCAGAATTTCAGCGTATTCATCCTGCAGCATGTGCGTCCCTGGTCCTTGCCACGATGATGGTTTGGTCATCATAATGACTTCCGTATTCCTGCACGATGCGTTCAGCCAGCTGCCTTGGGGACAGAGCGGCCGTATTCAGCCGCTCGGGATCGAATTTCCCTGAGATGCCATCCGAGTACATGAAAAGAAGATCACCGGGCAGGAAGGGGAATTCATCCTGACTTACCGCCTTGATTTTATGCCCCACGATGCCGGCTTTGGACAAAGGCCTGATCGTCTGCCGGCCGACGATCCTGCCGGTGATGTTGCCGATGCCGGCGTAAGTGAGTCGGCATCGGTATAAATCGTCTCGCAACAGTCGATTGACCGCGCCACGGGTATGCCGCAGCTCGGCATGGCAGTCCTCGAGAAGAGTCTTGAGATCGTGGCCGGGGTTACTGCGGATGTAAGTTGCGGCCTTCTGCGAGGCGTGATGGGCCTCCTGACCGTGACCGAGGCCGTCAATGACCGCAAGCAGCACTTTTCCCTTCGTTTCCTGGATCACCAGCGCATCGCCATTCAGATCGCCCTGCCGGGAGGGAATCGAGAGCACTCCGTATTCCAGCAGGCCATCGCGGGGGATATCGAGCGGCGTTTCGCTGAGATGGGCCGGCTTGATTTTCCACTTGCGGGCCGTAATTGTGGTTCCGC
>JARRJE010000160.1:0-5122 GCA_037379765.1 Deltaproteobacteria bacterium | reverse complement strand
TTGGAAATAACTGGCTCCCCGGGCCGGACTCGAACCAGCGACAGGGTGGTTAACAGCCACCTGCTCTACCAACTGAGCTACCGGGGAATGGCGGGGCCTTGCGCTGCGGAAATGAAGCTGGTCAAGCCGCATAGAAAGGAGCGTTTCAGCCTTGAGCCCCAATCATATACATAAGCCGCTGTCTCATGTCAATATGAAAAAAAGGTATCCTCCGAGCAGCCTCCCGGTTGGCGGCCCCGGCTTTTGCCCTCCCTTTTTCCTTGACGGTTCCGGCCCGATATTGCTATCAATAGCCTCTTTGCAACCGGAAGAGTTCGGGGCGTAGCGCAGTCTGGTTAGCGCGCCTGCCTTGGGAGCAGGAGGTCGGAGGTTCAAATCCTCTCGCCCCGACCAATTTTCCCCTCACTGTCGGTCGGCTGCCGCCGGCCGCGCCTCGCTGCCGTTCATCCGCACGTACTCGTCATAGGTCCCCATATAGATGCCCGCCAGGGTCAGGAAGGCGGTGGCGATAAGCGGGCCGTAGATAATGCCGATCACCCCGAAAACGCTCAGACCGCCAAAGATGGAGAGAAAGACCAGGAGGGTGTGCATCTTGACCTGCTCGCTGACCATTTTGGGCTTGAGGATGTACTCGATGGAGAAGGAGAGGAACATGTAGAAGAGGAGAAGGATCACGAAGGAGGCGATTTTTCCTTTCAAAAGGAGGAAGAAGGCCGCGGGCACCAGGACGAGGCCGACGCCGAAGACGGGCAGAAAGGCGAGGATAGCCATAATTCCCCCCCAGAGAACGGGGGAGCTTAGGCCGAAAACGGCGAAGGCGATGCCGCCGAGCGTCCCCTGAATGATGCCGCTCACTCCGTTGCCGATAAGGATGGCCCAGGCGATGTCGTCGAATTTGCGGATCAACGCCCGCTCCTGCTCGTCCGGCAGGGGCGACAGGCGGAGAAAGTAATCCACCAGCCGCTCCTGGTCGATGAGCAGAAAGTAGATGACGATGATCATGATGAAGAAATTGATCACGAAACTCACGATGTTGGCAGCCCAGGAGCTGGCTTGGTTGTAAAGGAAAAGCCCCACGATTTTGGCCAGTTCCGAAAGCGTTTGGCTGAAGCTTTCCGGCTCCAGGGTGATGCCAAGGCTGGCCAGATACTGCTGGATATGGGCGATAAGCGTATTCTCCTGGACCAGCTCCTTGAGCCGAAGCCCGATGTTGGCCCCTTTGCCCAACTGGTAGAGGGCAAGCGCCTCCTGGGAAAGGGAGGCCACGAAGAAGACCAGGGGGAGAAAGACTAGAAGGATCACCAGAAAACAGGTGAGGAGCGAAGCGAAGATGGGCGAGAGCCACCGGCGCAGGAATTGATAAGCGGGCCGGAAGATACCGGTGAGCAGATAGGAGAGCACCAGGATGGGGAGGAAGGGCCAGAGCAGCCGTCCCATCAGAAGGATGGACAGGGCGAACAGCAGCAGGAAGTACTTGAAGACCAGCGGGCTGAACGGTTGTTTCTCCTGAGGATGATCCATCGGCTGTAAGGGTCCGGTAGGGGCGGCAGAGGTTTTGGGAAAGAAACCGGCGTGATGATTATAGCCTTCCCGCCCCGATGTCTCAAAGGGAATCTTGGCGGCGGAGGACATGATTTTGGGAACACCGCCGCAAATAAGCTGTTTGAAAGGGTGGAGTTATGAGCTATATATAACCCTTTCTCCGGCAGAACCAGCCGCTCCGGGCGGCGGATCCGAGCGGAAAGCTCCCTATGACAACGAAGAAGGAAACCGTCATGGATATCAGGATTGAACAGGCAGAACCGCATGAGCTGAAGCGCAAACCCGATCAGAATGCGCTCGGGTTCGGCCGCTACCTGACCGACCACATGTTCGTGATGACCTATCACGCCGACCGGGGCTGGCATGATGCGGTCATCCGCAAATACCAGCCTTTCTGGCTCGACCCGGCGGCGATGGTCCTCCATTACGGACAGGCCATTTTCGAAGGGATGAAGGCGTTCCGCGGCCAGGACGATCAGATTCGTCTCTTCCGGCCGGCGGCAAATTTCGAGCGGATGAACGTCTCCGCCACCCGTATGTGCATGCCCACCCTGCCGGGAGCGGAGGTGCTCACCGCCCTGAAACAGCTCCTCTATCTGGACCGGGAATGGGTCCCCTCGGCCGCGGGTGCTTCGCTCTACATCCGGCCGGCGATGATCGCCAGCGAACCGGGCCTGGGAGTGCGGCCGGCCAAGGAGTACCTCTTCTTCATCATCAAGGGGCCGGTGGGCGCCTATTATCCGGAAGGGTTCAATCCGGTCCGGATCTTCGTCACCGACAAGTACGTACGCGCCGTGCGCGGCGGGGTCGGCGCCGTGAAAGCCGCCGGCAACTATGCCGCCAGCATCAAGGCCGCGGTGGAAGCGCAGCAGGAGGGCTACACCCAGGTGCTGTGGCTCGATGCCGTCGAGCGCCGCTACATCGAAGAGGTGGGCACCAGCAACATCTTCTTCGTGATCAACGGAGAGGTAATCACCCCGGCGCTCAGCGGCAGTATTCTCCCCGGGATCACCAGGGATTCGGTGCTGCGTTTGACTCGGGACTGGGGGCTCAAGGTCACCGAGCGGCCGATCACCATCGACGAGGTGATCGCCGCCGGCAAGGACGGCTCCCTGGAGGAGGCGTTCGGCACAGGTACCGCTGCGGTGATTTCCCCGGTGGGGGCGCTTTGCTACAAGGGCGAGCAGGTCGTCATCAACCAGGAACAGGCCGGGCCCCTCTCCCAGCGGCTGTTCGATGAGCTCCAGGGAATCCAGTACGGCACCCGCGAAGATCCTTACGGCTGGGTGGTCGCCATCTGAAGCCTCCAGACTTGCAAGGATTTTTCCCTCGCTTGAACATCCCGGACGGTTTTTTGTGCCGCCCGGGATTTTTTTATGATCCCCTCACTTGATTTTCATTTGCACCGTACCTATTGTTTGGCCCAATCCGGAGGTATACGCGAATCCTGCAAAAAGACAGGGATTTTCGGTTGAGGAGCCCCTTTCAGGGGCGGAACAACAGACGGTCACGTGTTCCCGCCCCTGTCCGGTTATCCAAAACTCACATTAATTAATTAGGATATGGGAGGCATTAGATGAAAGTTCGTCCATTGAATGATCGGGTGCTGATCAAAAGGTTGGAGGAAGAGGAGAAGACCAAAGGCGGCATCATTATCCCCGATACCGCCAAGGAGAAACCGGCCGAAGGCAAGGTGATGGCCGTCGGCCCCGGCAAACGCAACGAGAAAGGCGAAACCATCCCCTTGCAGATCAAAGAAGGCGACCGGGTGCTGTTCAGCAAATACGGCGGCACCGACATCAAGCTCGAAGGCGAAGATTACCTGATCATGCGCGAAGACGACATCCTCGGCATCGTGGAATAGGCAGCGGCCTGACAAACAGGTCCCGGCTGCTCGCTCGCGCGCGGTACCAAATCTTGAAATAAAAAAATGAGCGAAGGAGAAAATGTGCTATGGCTGCAAAAGATCTGAAATATGGCGTCAAGGCCCGGGAATCCATCCTGAAAGGCGTGAACACCCTCGCCGATGCCGTTAAAGTCACTCTCGGCCCCAAGGGCCGCAACGTACTGCTCGAAAAGTCGTTCGGCTCTCCGACCATCACCAAGGACGGCGTCAGCGTCGCCAAAGAGGTCGAGCTGAAGGACAAATTCGAGAACATGGGCGCCCAGATGGTGAAGGAAGTCGCCTCCAAGACCAGCGATGTGGCCGGCGACGGCACCACCACCGCCACCATTTTGGCCCAGGCCATCTTCGCCGAGGGCTCCAAGCTGGTGGCCGCCGGCAACAACCCCATGGACATCAAGCGGGGTATCGACAAGAGCGTCGAGGCCGTGGTCGCCGAGCTCCGCAACATTGCCAAGCCCACCAAGGAGCAGAAGGAGATCGCCCAGGTCGGCACCATCTCCGCCAACAACGATGCCACCATCGGCGAAATCATCGCCCAGGCCATGGACAAGGTCGGCAAGGAAGGCGTGATCACCGTGGAGGAAGCCAAGAGCATGGAGACCTCGCTCGACGTGGTCGAGGGCATGCAGTTCGACCGAGGCTATCTCTCCCCGTACTTCGTCACCGATCCGGAGAAGATGGAGGCCAATATCGAGGACCCCTACATCCTCATCTACGACAAGAAGATCAGCTCCATGAAGGATCTGCTGCCCATGCTGGAGCAGGTGGCCAAGATGGGCAAGCCGCTGTTCATCATCGCCGAGGACGTGGACGGCGAGGCCCTGGCCACCCTGGTGGTCAATAAGCTGCGCGGCACCCTCAACGTGGCCGCGGTGAAGGCCCCCGGCTTCGGCGACCGCCGCAAGGCCATGCTCGAAGACATCGCCATCATCACCGGCGGTCAGGTGATCAGCGAGGACCTCGGGCTCAAGCTCGAGAACGTGACTGTGAGCGATCTGGGCACGGCCAAGCGGGTGGTGGTGGACAAGGACAACACCACCATCGTCGACGGCGGCGGCGCCAAAGACAAGCTCGAGGCCCGGGTCAAGCAGATCCGCGCCCAGATTGATGAGAGCACCTCCGATTATGATCGGGAAAAGCTGCAGGAGCGGCTGGCCAAACTCATCGGCGGCGTGGCGGTGATCAATGTCGGCGCGGCCACCGAGACCGAGATGAAGGAACGGAAGGCCCGCGTCGAAGACGCCTTGAACGCAACCCGGGCCGCGGTGGAAGAAGGCATCGTTCCCGGCGGCGGGGTTGCCTATCTGCGCTGCCTCAAGGCCCTGGAGAAGGTGTCTCTCGCCCCGGAGCAGGAACTGGGCAAACGCATCATCACCCGCGCTCTCGAAGAGCCCGTTCGCCAGATCGCCAACCACGCCGGTCTGGAAGGCTCGGTCATCGTGGAGCAGGTTAAGCAGATGGAAGGCGCCAACGGCTTCAACGCCGAGAACGAGAAGGTCGAGGATCTGCTGGCCGCCGGCGTCATCGATCCGGCCAAGGTGACCCGCTTCGCCCTCCAGAACGCGGCGAGTGTGGCCGGTCTGCTTCTCACCACCCAGTGCATGGTGGCCGAGCACCCCGAAGAGGAGAAGGGCGGGGCCGGCGCCGGCATGCCTCCGGGAGGCATGGGCGGCA
>JARRJE010000159.1:0-9638 GCA_037379765.1 Deltaproteobacteria bacterium | reverse complement strand
GTCACTCCCGCCCTAGCTGCCGGCCAGTCGCCGGCCGCGGCATCGATGAAACACTTCTCCACCGCCAGCGTACAATCGGCCCACTCCTCCTGCCATTCTCGGTCGGCAAAAAGGTTGAACTCTTCGCATCTTTCTTGCAGCCCTGCGGTTTCTGCCGCATCCGGCATTTGCCTTGCCTCGATTTGTTTTGCGACTGATTTCCACAGACGCCCGATCTCCTTTTTCAGCTTCTTGCCGCCATAACCTGCTTCGGTTTGTGATCGCGGCGGCATTTTCTGTTCCACGGCGCGAGAAAGCGGCTTCTCGGATGTCTTCCTCGCCGCTTCGGCCACCGGCATTTTCACTGATAAGGTGAAGTATGCCATATCCCCCTTCACCTTCTGCTTCATTTTCAAATACACTGGTTCGCCGACGGTTACCGTATGGTGGCCGATCCGTACTTGGCCCCGGGCGAAGTCTCCGGCCGCAGCTTGCAACTCCTCGGCGATTTCCTCATGGCTGAGTCCGGTTTTCTTTTCTTCTTGCACCGATTTTGACATGTTCTTTTTGAGAAGAAAAAAATGATTGAAATAATGATTTTTCTTTCAATAGGCTACCAGAATGGCAGGGTCGGAGAAAGGGAAATCTCGTGAATCCGCAAGTATATTGACAATGATCCCTTTTTTCGGCAGACAAGAGTGCAAACGGCTTCGAAAAAGACAAAAGGGCTGTGCTAACGGGGACAAACGGGTTGACAAGCAGTGCTGGAGGACTATATTGATTTCCTTTTACCCATGTCAATCCAAACAATGCAGGGAACAGACTCATGAAAATCACAGGTGCACAGGCGTTCGTCAAGTGCTTGGAAGAGCAAGGTGTGGAGGTCATCTTCGGGTTTCCCGGGGGAGCAGTGATCGATCTCTACGACGAGCTGCTAAGGGCGGATAAGATCAATCATGTGCTTGTCCGCCATGAGCAGGCTGCTGTCCATGCGGCCGACGCCTACGGCCGGGTCAAGGGTGATGTCGGCGTGGCCCTGGTGACTTCCGGCCCCGGTGCCACTAATACAGTGACCGGCATCGCCTCGGCTTACTGCGATTCTATCCCCCTCGTGGTGTTCACCGGCCAGGTGCCTACCATGCTGATCGGCAACGACGCTTTCCAGGAAGTCGATATCGTGGGAATCACTCGACCGGTCACCAAGCACAACTACCTGGTGAAGGACGCCAACGACTTGGTTCCCACCATCCGTGAAGCCTTTCACCTGGCTCGCACCGGCCGACCAGGCCCGGTGCTCATCGACCTGCCTAAGGATGTGGTCAATTCCCGGGTCGTTTTTCCCGAGGCCAAGCCGATCAGGATGCGAACTTACCGGCCTACCTACGAGCCGCATCCCGGCCAGGTCGAAAAGGCCTGCAAGGCCATCCTCAAGGCCAAGAAGCCCGTGATTTACGCCGGTGGCGGAGTGATCGCCGCCAATGCCAACGAGGAGCTGACCGATTTGGCTCGCAAGCTCGACATGCCGGTGACCATGACCCTTATGGGCCTGGGCGGCTTCCCGGGCACTGACCCGCTTTCTATGGGTATGCTGGGCATGCACGGAACTTATTATGCCAACATGGCGGTGGCCAACTGCGACCTGCTCATAGCCGTCGGCGCCCGCTTTGACGACCGAGTGACCGGCAAGATCGATGCCTTCGCACCCTCCGCCAAGATCATCCATATCGACATCGATCCCACATCCATCAGCAAGAATGTCCATGTCGACATTCCTATTGTTTCAGACTGCCAGCATGCGCTCACCGCCATGAACACCTGGTTCGGCCGGAGCAAGGATTTCAAGGTCGAGGAGCAGAAACAGAAGCTCGCACCTTGGCATGAGCAGATCCGTGAGTGGAAGAACAAACATCCCTTGGGCTTTGTAAAGGAGACGGACATCATCAAGCCCCAGTTCGTGGTCCAGAAACTCCATGAGCTCACCAAGGGCGATGCCATCATCTCCACCGAGGTGGGGCAGAATCAGATGTGGGCGGCCCAGTTCTATCATTTCAACAAACCGCGAGCCTTCCTCACCTCCGGCGGTTTGGGGGTGATGGGCTACGGCTTTCCTGCTGCCATCGGTGCCCAGATGGCCGCCCCCGATCGGGTCGTCATCGACATTGCCGGCGACGGCAGCATCCAGATGAACATCCAGGAATTGGCCACCGCCCGCCAGTACAACTGCCCCGTGAAGATCGCCATCCTCAACAACAATTATCTGGGCATGGTGCGCCAGTGGCAGGAGCTTTTCTACGATAAGCGGTACTCCCACACCGGCCTCGAAGTGGCGCCTGATTTCGTCGCTCTGGCGCAGGCTTATGGCGCGGTCGGCCTGCGGGCCACCAAGCCGAGTGAGGTGGAACCAGTGATAAAAGAGGCGCTGGCCACTGACAACACGGTGATCATGGATTTCGTCATTTCCCGCGAGGAAGGCGTCTATCCCATGGTTCCCGCCGGCAAGGCGACCACCGAAATGCTGCTCGTGTAAATAGGGAAAGAGGAGAAGAGGGCATACCATGAAACATACCATTTCCGTCCTGCTGCAAAATAAACCGGGGGTGCTTTCCCGAGTGACCGGCCTGTTCAGTGGCCGCGGATTCAACATCGAAAGCCTGTGCGTGGCTCAGACCCTGGATCCGAGCATTTCCACTCTTACCCTGGTGACCAACGGGGACGACAACATCGTTGAACAGATCACCAAGCAGCTTCATAAACTGATCGATGTCATCAAGGTCACCGACATCAGCGAAATGGAAAACGTGGAGCGGGAGATGGCATTGATCCGGGTCAAAGCCGAGGCCGCCACCCGCGCCGAGGTGCTGCGTGTGATCGATATCTTCCGGGGCAAAGTGGTGGACGTCGGGCCGAAAACATACGTGATCGAGGTGACCGGCAACGCCAACAAGATCCAGGCAGTGGTTGATCTTCTCCGGCCCATCGGCATTCAGGAGATCGTGCGGACCGGCATCATCGCCATGACCCGAGCCAAGAAGATTTGAGCGTAACCCGGCAGACATTGAGCCGAGATGAACTGATCATCCCGGATGGGAGCAACTTCCGGGAGATCGGTTCATTTTTGTATGGAGAACAGCGATAGTGCGCTCCTTCCTCAGCCTTTGAGAGGGGTGCTTTACTCTTCATGAAAGAACCGCGCATTCCCATAAACGTAGAGGGCTATCCTTTCATCGGTCTGGCCGCCTTGGTGACACTTGTGCTGGCGATCCTCGGCTATCACCGGAGTGCCCTCATCGCCCTGGCGTTCACCATCTTCATCCTCTATTTCTTCCGGGATCCGGAGCGGGTGTCGCCGGATGAGGAAGATGTAGTGGTTTCGCCGGCAGACGGCAAGGTCATTCTCATCGAGAGAGTTTTCGATGACCGATTTGTGAAGGAGCATGTTTATAAGATCAGCATCTTCATGAACGTCTTCAATGTTCACGTCAACCGTTTTCCTTTTCCGGGAACGGTGACTCATGTCCGATATTCCCCGGGTTCGTTTCTGTCAGCCAATACCGAACGAGCCGCTCTGGAGAACGAGCACTGCGCCCTCACCATCGCCACCCCAGGCAGCCAGAAACTTGCGGTGGTGCAAATGGCGGGACTGATCGCCCGCCGGATCGTCTGCTGGGCCACCAAGGGGGACTTTTTGGCCCGGGGCCAGCGGTTCGGCCTTATTCGTTTTGGCTCTCGGGTGGATCTTTACCTGCCCCTTCAGGTTCAGCTGGAAGTGCGGGTGGGACAAAAAGTCAAGGCCGGGGAAACCGTTCTCGGCTATCTGTCCCAGCACTGAAATACAGGCAACGGCACGGTTTTTCTTTCCGAGCTTGCGCGGGGAAAATGGTATAAGATGAAGGTCTTCCGGGCATATCGAACCTGGAATGGCACCCCTGAGAAAATTCGGAAAAGGCGGCAAGCGATGAAACGGCATCATTTCATGGGCGACGACGAGCATTTCCGGAAATATTACATCCTTCCCAGCCTGCTGACGACCTGCAGCCTGTTCAGCGGTTTTTTCGGGATCGTTTCGGCGATCAATGCTCGATATGTCCAAGCGGCCGTGGCCATCATCGTTTCCGGCATCTTCGACGGTCTCGACGGCCGGGTGGCGCGGATGACCAAAACCACCAGCCGTTTCGGCATGGAATATGATTCCCTCTGCGATTTGGTGGCCTTCGGAGTGGCGCCGGCCCTGCTTGCCTATCTTTGGACCCTTAAACCATACGGGCGGTATGGCTGGTTGGCAGCCTTCCTCTATGTGGCCACCACCGCCCTGAGGCTGGCTCGGTTTAATATCCAGGATACCAAAAGCGCCCAGAAGACTTTCACGGGCCTGCCCTGTCCGGCCGCGGCCGGGATGATCGCCACCACAGTTCTCTTCTGCAGTTACCTGGGGACACGCTTGGAATCGGTGCGGGATATTTTCGTCTTGGTCCTGGTCTACAGCCTCTGTTGAAGAACAAGACGTCACCAACGTTTGAGCCTCGTCCATCCCTTGAATTCGAGGGTGAATGCCGTGTCTGAGAAAATATACATCTTCGATACCACATTGCGCGACGGGGAGCAGTCTCCGGGGGCCAGCATGAACCTCCAGGAAAAGTTCCGGCTGGCGCAACAGCTCGTCAAGCTGCGGGTGGATGTGATTGAGGCCGGCTTTCCGGTCGCCTCGGTGGGAGATTTCGAGTGCGTCAAGAATATTGCTGACAACGTCCGAGGGGTGCAGGTCGCGGGGCTTGCCCGCTGCAATCAGAAGGACATTGACACCGCCTGGGAGGCGTTGAAGGGCGGCGAGAACCCGCGCATCCACACTTTCCTGGCCACCTCGGATATTCACTTGCAGCATAAACTGCGGATGACCCGGGAACAGGTGCTGGAACGGGCCACGGCCATGGTTCGTCTTGCCGCAGGCTATACCTCCAATGTGGAGTTTTCCGCTGAGGATGCCTCGCGGAGCGATCTCGATTTCGTCTGCCAGGTCTTCGAGGCGGTAATCGCCGCCGGAGCAACGACGGTTAATTTTCCAGACACAACTGGCTACGCTCTGCCTGATGAGTTCGGCGAAAAGATCCGCTATCTCGTTGAAAGGGTGTCAAATATCCAACGGGCGGTGCTGAGCGTCCACTGCCACAACGATCTGGGGCTGGCAGTGGCCAATTCGCTTGCTGCGGTCCATAACGGTGCCCGTCAGGTGGAGTGCACCGTTAACGGCCTGGGTGAACGTGCCGGGAATACTGCTTTAGAAGAGCTGGTCATGACCATCCGTACCCGGGGCGACCGCATCGCCTATCATACCGACGTGGCGACCGAACACATTCATGCCTCAAGCCGGCTGGTAAGCACCATCACCGGTATGCCGGTACAGCCCAACAAGGCGATCGTCGGCGCCAACGCCTTTGCGCACGAATCGGGCATCCACCAGGACGGGGTGCTCAAGGAAAGGACTACTTACGAGATCATTAATCCCAAAGACATTGGTCTCACTACCGGCAACCTGGTGCTGGGCAAACACTCCGGCCGCCACGCCCTGAAAAGCCGTATCCAGGCCATGGGCTACACTCTCACGGAAGAGGAGATGAATCGGGTCTTTGTCCGGTTCAAGGAGTTGGCCGACCTCAAAAAGGAGATGTTCGACGAGGATCTGGAGGCCATCCTCATGGATGAGGTGCTTCGCATCCCGGAGACCTATGAGCTGATTTCCCTCGGGGTCATGAGCGGCAGCAGGACATTGCCCACGGCGGCGGTCAGTCTGAACATCCGGGGTGAGCTGGCCGAAGGGGCGGCCATCGGCGTCGGTCCCATCGACGCCTGTTTTCGAGCCATCGCCAATCTCACTGGCACTGCCAGCAAGCTGCTCTACTTCGGGGTGAGCTCGATCACCGGCGGCACCGATGCCCAAGGGGAGGTGATGGTGCGGATTGAGGAAAACAAGAAGGTGGTGGTCGGCCAGGGTGCTGACCCGGATATCATCACCGCGGCTGCCAAGGCGTATCTCAACGGCCTCAACAGATTGGTCTACATCAGAAAAGAAAACGGGTAAACGCCCACAGGCGCCGCATCTTCGCGCGATAGTATCCCGACAGGGATGCACGACATTCCGGTTGAAGGGGTTCCAAGGAATCGATGAATAAGAAGATATCTAAGTAACCAAAGCATAAGGAAAAGGAAGACCATGGGAAAAACTTATAAAATTGCAGTGATGGGTGGCGACGGCACCGGGCCGGAGGTCGTGGCCGAGGGAGTCAAGGTTCTGAAAGCCGCGGCCGCCAAATTCGGCTTTCAGCTCGAGCTCACCGATTTCGATTACGGCGGCGACCGCTACCTGCGCACCGGCGAAGTGCTGCCAGAGAACGCCGTCGAGGAGCTTTCCAAGCACGATGCCATCTTCCTGGGTGCCATCGGCCATCCCGATGTCAAGCCGGGTATCCTGGAAAAGGGGATCCTTCTTCACCTGCGTTTCGCCTTGGATCAATACATCAATCTGCGGCCGGTGATTCTTTATCCCGGTGTGGATACTCCGCTTAAGGACAAGGGACCGGCGGAGATCGACTTCGTGGTGGTGCGGGAAAACACGGAAGGTCTTTATACCGGCGCCGGCGGCGTTCTCAAGAAGGGGACTGCCGACGAGGTTGCGGTGCAGGAGTCGATCAACACCCGCAAAGGAGTAGAGCGCTGCATCCGCTTCGCCTTCGAATACGCCCGCAAACGCAACAAAAGGAAGAAGGTCACTCTCTGCGGCAAGACCAATGTCCTCACTTACGCTTTCGACCTCTGGGAGCGGACTTTCTACGAGGTGGCCAGGGACTATCCGGACATCGCCACCGACTACGCCCACGTTGATGCCACCTGCATGTGGATGGTGAAGAACCCCGAGTGGTTCGATGTCATCGTCACCGATAACATGTTCGGAGATATCATCACTGATCTCGGCGCCATGATCCAGGGCGGCATGGGCATTGCTGCCGGTGGCAATATCAACCCGCAAGGGGTGAGCATGTTCGAGCCCATCGGTGGCTCAGCTCCCAAGTACACCGGCAAGAATGTGATCAATCCCCTGGCCGCCATCGGCGCCGCCCAGATGATGATGGACCACCTGGGCGAAACCGAGGCCGCTGTTGCCATCGAGAATGCCATCAAGTCCGTGTTGGCCGAAAAGCTCAAAAGTCTCTCCGCCGGCAAGATGGGATATGGCACCAGTGAGGTGGGCGACTTAGTGGCCGGCGCCATTTGAATACAGACGAAGGTGAAAAGAAGCATATGAGTCAGGAGCGCAAATTCAAAGTCGCGGTTGCCGGTGCTACCGGCGCCGTGGGTGGTGCCATGCTGGAGACCCTGGCGCGGCGCGACTTTCCTCTGGCCGAACTTCGGCTGCTCGCTTCCGAGCGTTCGGTGGGAAAGAAGCTCAAGTTCCGGGGCAAGGAGATTGCAATCCAACAGCTGACCACGGATTCTTTCAAGGATGTTGATATCGCCCTTTTTTCCGCCGGGGCCTCCCGTTCTCTCGAGTTCGCTCCGGCTGCAGCCGCTGCCGGAGCGGTGGTGGTGGACAATTCCAGCGCATACCGGATGGATAAGGAGATTCCTTTGGTAGTGCCGGAGGTGAACGCCCACGCTATCGCCCGATATAAAAAACGGGGAATCATTGCCAACCCCAACTGTTCCACTATCCAGATGCTGGTGGCGCTCAAGCCCATCTACGACAAGGTGGGCATCAAGCGAATCGTGGTCTCCACCTACCAGGCGGTCTCCGGCACCGGAGCCAAAGCCATCGATGAGCTGGAAAACCAGGTGCGCGCCTATGCCGCCGGCCAGCCGCTGGACTGCAAGGTCTATCCGTATCAGATCGCCTTCAACTGCCTGCCCCACATCGACTCTTTCCTGGAGAACGGCTACACCAAGGAAGAGATGAAGATGGTAAACGAGACCCGCAAGATCTTCGAGGACGACACCATCGGGGTGACGGCGACCACGGTCCGGGTCCCGGTCATCTATGGTCATTCCGAGGCGGTGAACGTGGAAACCCTGGAGAAGATCACTGCTGCCGAGGTCAAGGCGTTGCTGGCCGACGCCCCGGGAGTCGAGCTGGTGGACGATCCCCAGAATCTCCGCTATCCCTTGGCCGTGGATTGCGCCGGCAAGTTCGAAACCCTGGTGGGCCGCATCCGCGAGGACGAATCCATCGCTAACGGCATCAACTTGTGGGTGGTCGCCGACAACATCCTCAAGGGCGCGGCTCTCAACGCCGTGCAGATTGCGGAAATCCTCGTCAGGGATTATCTTTGACGGATGCGCATCATCTCCGGCACCGCCCGGGGGCGGCGGTTGGCAGCACCGGCCCGGACCCGGGCCAAACCTCTGATCCGCCCTACCGCCGACCGAGCTCGGGAAGCGTTGTTCAGCATCATCGGTCCGGCGGTTGCGGATGCCAAAGTCCTTGACCTGTTCGCCGGCACCGGCGCCCTTGGGCTGGAGTCCCTGAGCCGGGGTGCTGCATTTGCCGTCTTTGTGGACCGACACCGGCAGGCTGTGGATCTCATCCGAGAAAACATTGCCATCTGTGGTTTTGCGGATCGTTCCCTGCTCCTGCAGCGGGACCTCGCCAATGAGCTGGGATTCCTAGCGGAGTTGCCGGTACAGGAATTCTCCCTGGTCTTCCTTGATCCTCCTTACACAACCGGCATGGCCGTCCGGTTGCTGGGGGCCTTGGGGACAGGAGAGCACCTGGCCGTCCCGGCACTGGTGGTGGCCGAGGACGCCCCCGACGCACAGCTGCCCAAGGCCAGCGGTACCCTGCGGCTGACCGACCAGCGCCGTTACGGCGACACAGGGTTCTGGCTCTATCGCCGGGGCGAGGAGGTCATTCCATGAATTATGAACCGTTCGTAGCCCCGGAAACCGACGAGTCAATCGCCGTCTATCCCGGAACTTTCGACCCGATCACCATGGGCCACCTCGACATCGTGAACCGGGCTCTGCACCTTTTCGACCGCCTCTACATCGCAGTGGCGGTGAATGCGGCAAAGACGCCGCTTTTCAACCTTGAAGAGCGGATCAAGATGATCCAACAGAGCATTCCGGCCGATGAGGAACGGATTCAGGTCGAGTCGGTATCGGGACTGCTGGTGGATTATGCTTATACCAAAGGAGCCCGGGCAATCATCCGCGGCCTGCGGGCGGTCTCCGATTTCGACTATGAGTTCCAGCTGGCCCTGATGAACCGCCGGATTGAGCGGGAAGTGGAAACGGTCTTTCTAATGACCGGCTTCCGCTGGATTTACATTAGCTCGAGCATCATCAAGGAAGCCGCCCGATACGGAGGGGATGTGAGTGGCCTGGTGCCTGACCATGTCTGCGAGAAGCTCCGAGAAAAATTCATGAAGTAAACGGGCGGCTCCGGTCGTCATTCCTCTCTTGTTCATGCAGCACAAAGCGCAAACCCATCGGCAGACAGACAGGCGGCAATTTCTCCGCAAAGGCTGGGATTGGCTGCGGCTGGCCACATTGGCAGCTCTGTGCTACCCGCTTCTCGACTTCCTGGGTTTCCGAGTACCGCGTAAGCCCCGGGAGGTCAAGGTTCACAGGGACCTCAAGGTGGGCGGCTTCTATCTTGACCCGGAGTTCATCCT
>JARRJE010000158.1:0-5216 GCA_037379765.1 Deltaproteobacteria bacterium | reverse complement strand
CCAGTGAGTCCCTTTAAATCAGGTACGAAATAGGGGTTGGGGAGGAATCGGGAATCGAAAAGGAGATCCGCCTCTACGGGCGGTCCGTGCTTAAAGCCGAAAGAGGTGAAAGTGATCTGTAAAGGACGCCGGTGGGGTCCGGCGAATTGTTCTTCGAGTCGGCGGCGCAGTTCGTGCGGGGTGAGCTCGGAGGTATTGATGACCCAATCGGCTGCCTGGCGGATGACTTTTAATTCCTCCCGCTCCTTGTGGATGCCATCTCGTACCGAGCCGCCTTCGGCACGCGGATGCACCCGGCGCGCTTGGGAGTAGCGCCGGAGCAGCACCTCCTGGGAAGCCTCCAGGAAAAGCAGAGTGATGGGTTTTGCCTCCTGCTGGAGTCGTGCAAAGACGGCTTGGAATTCCCCCAGAAAAGAGGCATCCCGGCTGTCCATCACTACAGCCAGTCGATCGCCGGGGTTCCGGGCGGCAAGGCCGTTCACCAGCTGCGGCAGCAGAAAGATCGGCAGGTTCTCCACCGAGAAGTAGCCCTCATCTTCGAAAATCTTGAGGGCCGTGCTTTTGCCGGCGCCGGCGTAGCCCGTGATGACTGTGACGGCCTGAGGAGCCTCGCGGCCGACAGTTTCACTTTCTAATTCGTACTCGTTCACGATGGGAAAAAGTTGATTGCGGCCTTAAATGTTCAAACGCTCCGTAAACGTTAGCGATAAGCATCCCGACAAGAGACTGTACTGGGTGGACAAATAGGTCGAGATTGCAAAGCGGATCCGGCAATGCCGAACATTTGCTTCAATCCCATGGGGCTTCCCGAAAGATAGCGTTCAGCTCTTCTGCGCTTCCGGCCTGCAGCAGCCGGACACGCACCGAGGGATTCTTGAGGAAACGAGAAAGTTGGGCCAGCGTGTGCAGATACTCGCGGGCAGCGCTTAGGGGAGTGAGAAGAACGAAGAAGAGGTGAACAGGCTTGCCGTCAACAGCATCGAATGGAACCCCTGTCCGGCTCCGGCCGAAACAGATAACGATGCGGTCGATCCCTTTAAGTTTGCCGTGGGGAATGGCGATGCCTTCGCCGATGCCGGTGGAGCCAAGATTTTCCCGCTCCTGCAGCACTTGGAGCACTTTATCCCGGCTCAGATCGGGAAGGCCGGCGCTGGCAGTATTGGCCAGCTCTTGCAGGGCCTCCCGCTTACTGCCCGCCTCGAGGGACAGTACGATCCGGTCTCCCACCACCTGCTCAAGCACGCTCCCCCCTTTATTCAGAATTTCGGTCGTTTGCGATACTTGGAGGGAAGGATGCCCAACTGCTCCCGGTACTTGGCCACGGTCCGCCGAGCGAGCTGGATGCTTTCCTTTTCAAAAATCTCAGCGATAGCTTTGTCGGAAAGGGGCTTCTCAGGGTTTTCTGCCTGGATGATCTGTCGCAGGCGGTTTTTGATGCTCTCCGAGGAAAGATCCTCACCGCCGATCCGCGAAATTGCGGAATTGAAGAAATACTTCAGCTCGAAGGTCCCCTGAGGTGTATGGACATACTTATTGCTGGTCACCCGGCTGATGGTGGACTCATGCATCCCGATATCCTCGGCCACGTCCCGGAGCACCAATGGCCGCAAATGAGCAACTCCTTTTTCGAAAAAATTCCGTTGGAACTTGATAATGCTCTCTACCACCCGGTAAATGGTCCGCTGCCGCTGCTGAATGCTCTTGATCAGCCAAACTGCCGATTTGAGCTTATCTTGGATGTATTCCCTGGTGGCTTCCGGGGCTGCCGTTCTGTTCTTGAGAATCTCTCGATAATAGGAGTTGAGCCGCAAACGGGGCAGCCCTTCATCATTGAGCAGAATGACGTACTCCTCGCCCATCTTATAAACATAAACGTCGGGGGCAATATAGTGCGGCTCCTCGTCGGAGTATGCACGGCCGGGAAAGGGATCCAGGTTGACGATAACTTTAACGGCGGCAAGGACTTGGTCCATGGGCTGGCCGGTGGCCTTGGCGATTGCCGCGTAATTCTTGGTTTCCAGACTGTGAATATGATCGTGGACGATCTTTGCGGGGAGCGAATCACCGAAGCCGAGTTTATCGAGCTGCAGAAGCAGGGACTCTCTGACATTGCGGGCGGCGATTCCGGCCGGATCGAGATCCTGGACGATGGCCAGCACCCGGGCCACAATTTCCGGGGCGGCGCCGGTGGCCAGGCCGATTTCCTCCTCATCCGCCTCCAGAAAACCATCCCGGTTGAGGTTGCCGATGATGAAGGTTCCGATCTCCGCCTCTTCTTCAGAAAGGTTGGCGAAGCTCAGCTGCCAGCGTAGATGAGCCTGTAAGTCGGGTTTTTTAGAAAGGATATCCAGTCGGGAAGGCAGATCGCTTTCTTCGCGGCTTCCGCCGCCCTGGGAGGAATAACCGCTTTCGTATTCGTTGGCGTAATCCTCCCAATTGATCTCGGAGAGAGTCTGATTGCTGCTTTCCTCCAGCCGCACCTCGCTCGTTTTTTCAATTTCCGCAGACTCCGCCGGTCCCGGTTCATCGGCCGGGCCAGCCTCGGATTCGTTGTCACTGCCGGCCTCTTCCAGCATAGGATTCTGCTCAATTTCCTGCTGAATAGTCTCGGCCAGCTCCAGTCGAGAGAGCTGCAGGAGCTTGATCGCCTGCTGCAGCTGGGGAGTCATCACCAGCTGTTGACTGAGTTTGACCTGTTGTCTGAGCTCAAGAGCCATAAGATGATTTAAAATCCGGAGCCGAAGGGCTCCTCAAAAAGTCAACGTTCACTCCAGGTTTGGGCTGGAGAAAAAGTTGCGAGTTCCTGCCTCCGTCCCTCTCCAATCCCAATCCCGATCCCAAAAGTTAACGATCCCCTAAACCGGTATCCTCTACATCTTGAATGTTTCGCCCAGGTACATGCGGCGAACGGTTTCGCTCCTCACCACCTCGTCTGCCGAGCCGCTGGCCAGTATCCGACCACTATTAACAATGTAAGCACGGTCGCAGACCGAAAGGGTTTCACGGACGTTGTGGTCGGAAATCAGCACACCCAGACCTTTTTCCTTGAGATCATAGATAATCTGCTGAAGGTCGGCAACTGAAAGCGGGTCGATGCCGGCAAACGGTTCATCGAGCAAAATGAAACGGGGCTCGGTCGCGAGAACCCGCATAATCTCCACCCGCCGCCTTTCGCCCCCCGAAAGGGAGTAACCCTTGTTTTTGCTCAGATAACCGATCTTGAGCTCATCGAGCAGGATCTCGGTCCGCCGTTTGACCTCGCGCCTGGGAAGACCCAGGGTCTCCAGAACGATGCGGACGTTTTCCTCCACGGTCAGCTTTTTGAATACCGATGAGTCCTGGGCCAGGTAAGAGATCCCTTTCCGGGCCCGATCGTGGATCGGGAGTAATGTGATGTCCTCCCCGTCCAAGAGGATGCAGCCAGCGTCCGGCTTGATGAGGCCGACGATGGAATAAAAGGAGGTCGTCTTCCCGGCGCCGTTCGGGCCGAGCAGCCCCACCACCTGGCCGTGTCGCACCCTGAGACTGATGCCGTCCACGACCCGACGCTTCTTGTACTGCTTGACGATATCCACCGTTTCGAGCATCGCCATGGTCTCCCGGTCCTGCGGCCTACTTCTCCGCCTTTCCCTTCGGCGCCGATCCAGGATAGATTAACGCCTTCACCCGCTCGCCTTCTCCTTGGCTCCGTTCAACAACGGTTTTGCCTTCGTCGAGGTAGAGGATGATCTTGTTGCCGGAGACCAAATTATTGTCCTGCCACGCTTTGGCGTCGCCGGTGAGAATCGCTTTTCCCTCCTTGGCAAAGAAGTCCAGGGTTCGGCCGGTGGCCACCCACTCGTTCTTGGTGAGCCGCACGTCACCTTTGGCTTTCACCTTGTCGATGCGTTGACTCTGGACTCCGCCGGTTTCTCCTGTTTTTTGGTCGGCGGGCAAATAAGTGACTGTCATCTGGTCGGCATGAATGACCGTTTCTCCCTGCTTGGCCTCGACTCGGCCGGTGAAGATAACCTCATTTTTATTTTCATAGGACTCCATGCGATCAGCTTCGATATGGATGGGCTGCGCCTTCTGTGGCACCTCTTGGGCGAAGGCAACCGGCCCGGCCATCCAGGCAAGCACGAAGAATAACAGGTATAATAATTGCATTCGCTTCCCGCTCGCAAGTAAAATAGACTTCAAATGCTCTACTGCGGCCGTCCCGGTATCGCCCGCATCATACTGGCTCACGTCATCAATGTAAAGCATTGACGGCAAGAGCACAACGCAGACCATCCGCCGGCAATTCCACCGTTTCGCCCAGGAAAAAGATTATATTTCCTGCTGATAACAATAGCTTTACAGATCCGGCCGCGGTCATTTATGATGGGCTTTTTCGCTGCCCCTTCCTGCAGCAGCCCTTGCGGCAAAATTATCCTCCGACTGGGCGTCTCCATGAAAGAAAGCATCGAGAAGGCAAAAACTCTTATCGAGTCCCTTCCCTATATCAAAGAGTTCTACGACCGGATCATCGTCATCAAATACGGCGGTCATGCCATGATCGATGAAGAGCTGAAGAAGAATTTCGCGCTCGACGTCATCCTCATGAAGTACATCGGCATCAACCCGGTGATTGTCCACGGCGGCGGCCCTCAGATCAACCAATTTCTCAAGAAAATGAATATACAGTCGGACTACGTTCACGGCATGCGAGTCACCGATGGCGAGACCATGGACGTGGTGGAGATGGTGCTGGTGGGCAAAGTCAACAAGGAGATCGTAAGCCTCATCAATTACCATGGCGGAAAGGCGGTGGGCCTCTCGGGTCGTGACGGCGAGCTGGTTCAGGCCCGCAAGATGAAGATCATGAAGAGCATTGCCGAAAACACGCCCCCTGAGCTCATTGACCTCGGCCGGGTGGGAGAAGTGACCCGGGTCAACCCGGATGTGCTGGTCAGTCTCGACGCCCGTGACTTCATCCCGGTAATTGCGCCGGTAGGGGTAGGCGAGGACGGTCGCTCTTACAACATAAACGCCGACTTGGTGGCCGGGGCCATCGCCGCTGAAATCAATGCTGCCAAGCTGATCCTGCTTACCGACGTCCAAGGGGTTCTCGATCAAAAAGGAAAGCTGATTCCCACCCTCTCCTGTGAGGAAGCCGAGCGCCACATCGCAAGTGGGTTGATTGCCGGCGGCATGATCCCCAAGGTCAATTGCTGCCGGGCGGCGGTAAATGC
>JARRJE010000157.1:0-10269 GCA_037379765.1 Deltaproteobacteria bacterium | reverse complement strand
CGCTGGTAAAAGCGGGCCCGGTCCACCCGGGCTTGGGCATACAGGTCGCCGGGAATGGCGGCCAGGCCGGCCAGCAGAATGATGGCGGCAAAGGGGGTGGTCTTCCAGGCATCGGCCAGCACCACCGCGGCAAAGGCGCCCGGGCTGCTGCCCAGCCAGTTCACCGGCCCGACCGGCAGGTGGCAGAGGGCGAGCAGCTCATTGGCGGCGCCGTAACTGTAGTTGTAGATCAGCTGAAAGACCCGGGCGGAAACCGCGGCCGGAATGGCCCAGGGAACGAGCACGCAGGCACGCAGCAGCCAGCGCAAGGGGAAAGGCTCGTTCAGGACCAGGGCGACGGCCAGCCCGAGGGCCACCTCGATGGGCACCGAGACCAGCACGAAAAGAAGGGTAAAGCGCACCGACTGCCAGAAGGCGGGGTCGTGGAAAAGGGCCAGGTAGTTGGCCGGACCGATGAAGTGCCGGGGAAGGAAGGTGACTTCCCGGTACAGGCTGTCCACAAAGGTCCCGAAGATGGGCACCAGGATGAAGCCGGTCAGAAAAAGCAGCAGCGGCGCCAGGAAGCGAAAGGCCTGCCACCTTTCTCCGGCAAAAGGCTGCTTCATTTTCCGGCCCCCGGCGAACGCTTGAGGCCGTAGCGGGCGAGCAGCGCAGCGATATCGCGTTGGGCGAGGACCAGGGCCTCCTTCGGGGTGCAGGTGCCGGCCAGGGCCGCGTTGAGGTGCCGCTGGGCGATGGCGGAGATCTGGGGATAGAAGGGAACCAGCGGCCGGGGCCGGGCTTGCAGGATAATCTGCCGCAGCTGTTTGAGATAAGGGGCGCGGGCGATCACTTCCGGATCGTCGTACAGATCCTGGCGCCCCGGATTCCAGCCCAGGGCCAGGACCATTTTTTTCTGGGCCTCGTAGCTGGTGAGATAGCGGACAAAGGCCAGGGCCTCCGGTTTGACGTCCGAATACCGGCTGATGCCCACGTGCCAGCCGCCCAGGCAGGGGGCGGCCCTGCCGCCTGCCGGCGCCGGAATCCCGGCCACCCCGGTCACCCCCCGAACCGGCGAGCCTTCCTGCTGGTGAAGGCTCCAGGCATAGGGCCAGTTGCGCTCGTACAGGGCATCACCCTCCTGGAAGGTGCGGCGGACCTCTTCTTCCCTCATGGTGGTGTAGGTATCCGGCGGCGATATCTTGTATTTCCAGATGAGATCGTGCATGAAGGCGAGGGCCCGCCGGTTGGCCGGGACGTCGAGAAGAATCCGCCCGTTTCGCTGGATGAAGCCGCCTGCCTCACCGGCGAAATCTAGAAAGGAGGTGATCAGCCCCTCGTATTGGGCGCCCTGCCAGACAAAGCCGTAGAAATCGGGGTTCTTGTCCCGCTGACTTTTCTGGACCTTGAGGGCGGTCGCCAACAGCTTGGGCCAGGTGGGGGGTGGGCCGGCTATATCGTAACGGTTCAACAGATCGCGACGGTAATAAAGGAGGCCGGCGTCCATATCGACGGGCAGGGCGAGCAGCTGCCCGTGGTGGATATCCACCTGCTTGAGAATCCGGGGAAAAAACGGGGAGCGATCCACGTCTGCAAGCGGTGCCAGCCAGCCGGAAGCTTCAAAAAGCCCCAGCCAGGCCACATCCATGAGAAAGACGTCCGGATTGGCGATCCCCGCCTTGAGGGCGATGATCAGCCCCTGGCGCTGCTGGTCGGTATCGGCCGGCTGGCGAAGCAGCTCGACCTTGATCCCGCTCTGATGCTCGAACTCTTTGACCAGCTCGTCCCAGAACGCCAGTTCGGCAGGGGCGCCGCCCACGGAGAAGACCACCGGCTGCCGCTGCCGCTCCCCGGTGCAGGCGACCACCAGTTGGGGAAGCAGAAAGGTGAGCAGGAGTATGATTCCGGTTCTGGTGCGCATGGCTCCTCGCCAGCCGATCTCTTTTCGAGAAACAGGGGTGATTTCGTCCTATTATGGGCAATCAGGGGAGTGAAGTCAAAACCCGTCGGGCGTCTGGCCGTTGGGGATATTCCGGGCGGATCGAGACGTACAAAAGAAGGGGAAAAAACTGTTCAAGGGCAGGGAATGATCGTTCCGGCGCTCGGCAGCCCGCAAAAGCAGTGGCTCCTGCGGCTATGCCGCGCCTGGCACATTTCTCAAGACACCTCCATGGGTTTTGACCCGGCTTGCTAAGGCTCCGGGCGTGGTTCCTTCCCGGGCTCGAGATGCACATAGGTGCGCGGCCCGCCGCCGGTCATCTGGAGTATGGTCTCCTCCGTGACCCACAGCCGGTGCGGGGTGCCGGCGGGGAAGAGCACGAAGCTGCGGGCCGGTGCGGCGTGCTCAGGTTCGCCGCTGCCTGCCGCGCCGGTGGACCAATGCAGCGTGCCGGAGAGCACCGTCAGATTCTCGTCCTCACGAGGGTGCTGGTGGAGTCTGATGGAGTAGCCGGCATCGGCGCGCATCCGTACCGTGTAGGGGCCGGGTTTGGCCGGATCGCCCACCAGCAGCGCCATGCTCCGCTTGGGGTCCAGGGAATCAGGGCGCCACTCGAGATCGGCAGAAGTCGTGACAAACGGCGTGGGTTCCCTTGTGCTTCTCATGGCGGCGTTTTTGATCTCCACCTCCACGATTCGCACCGTCGAAGGTCCGATATTTCTGGTGCTGTGGCTCTGGGGGCCTCGCCAGAAGGTCTGTCCCGGGCGCAACTCCAGAGTGTTCACGGTGCCGTCGAGAGCCGTGGTCTCGACAGTGCCGCCTTCGATCACGTAGAGCACATGGGGATAGCGGTGCTGATGCAGAGGTGTTTCCCCGTCCCTGGGGTATGTCGTTTCGACCACCAGCGCTTCCGCGTTGTCCAGCACCTCTTTCCGCAATATATGCTGCCGCGTTGTACTTTCCGTCATGGTAGGGGGGCTCATGCTGCATCCTCCGGTTTGAAGTTGAGTGCGAAGATGGGATCGTGCTATTTACTTCATCAACTTGTCAAACTCTTCCGCGCTCACGGCAGGCTGGGTCCTGAAGGAGACCCCCAGCAGCTTGCTCAAAGCCGCCGAGGTCTTCATCGCCCGCTCCGTATCGGGCAGGTCCAGGATCACGGCAAGATCGAAGTCGCCGAGGAGTGCATACGCGGCCTTTACCTCGCCGCAATTTTCTTTGACCACGGCGACCGCCTGGTCGCTGCGTTCGGCGCTGACGGCTTTCAGCGCTTCCAGCGAATACTTGCCGAGCATGAGATAAGTGGCCATCTGGAGCCCTCCTCTTGAAAAGGGTGGGCAGCTGGCAGGTGCCGGTTCGCATCCGGCGGGCATGGGACCCAGCTCGACTCTGTAATTCGTCAAGAGCCGGGGAAGGGAGAGGGGGCTAGCGGCCCCTTCCTACGGCCAGGATAGCGGTCCCTTTCAGGAGGTGTCAAGCCGGGATGGCGGGTTTCCCCGCGCCTCGGCCCAAGACCTGGAGCCCGCTTGACAGCCGCTGAACGCCGGCCCTATCCTGAATGAAAGGACATTTCCGATCCAGCTTTGCCGGCGGGAGGAAATTCTCATGCGCGAGAGGGATTTTGTCGACCGGGTTCGGGAACGGGCCGGGCTCGAGAGTAAGGGAGAAGCGGAAAAGGTTGTCCGGGCCACTCTCGAGACCCTGGGCGAGCGTCTGCATAAGACGGAACGGGTGAAGCTCGCGGCCCAGCTCCCCGATGAGCTGAAAGAACTGCTCCACCGCCGGCCCGATCATGATTTTTTCCAGCTTGAAGAGTTCTACAACCGGGTGAGCGCTCGGGCCGGCATCCGCTATCCGCACGCGGTGGAACAGGCCATGGCGGTTGCCACCGTGCTTAAGGAAGCAGTCTCTCCGGGAGAACTGGCGGAGATCATTGCCGATCTCACCGAGGATTATCGGGAGCTTTTCGGCGAAAAGGAAAAAAGCCCCCTGTCGCCGTCATCGGCTTGAGCCAGCGAAGGTGCAGTGGTTTGACAGTAAATGACCCGATATCCTAACCTATCAGAAGAAAGTGCTTCATCTCTCTTTTTCACCGGCATGCCCTGAAGATGCCGTCCTGTCTCCGTCCCTGCCGGAAGGGAGGTTCTCATGGTCCTCGACGAGCAAATCAAAAAACACATCGTCGAGCAGCTTTACTGGGATGATCGGGTCAATGCCGCCGATGTTCGGGTGACGAGTGCCGATGGCCGAGTGGTTCTCGCCGGAAGCGTGCCCCATTACACGGCTCTCAAGGCAGCCGAGCAGGACGCCTGGCGGGTGCCCGGGGTGAAACTGGTCGAAAATGAACTCACCATTACCTATCCCCCCGAGACAGCTGTCCCCGAGGACGAGGAGATTGGGATCAACATTCGAAGCAAGCTGCTGTGGAGCTCCGATGTCGACCCGAGCACCATCGATGTTTCTGTAATTGCCGGCATCGCTACCTTGGAAGGCACCGTTGATTCTTACTGGAAGAAGGTGAAGGCCGAAATCCTCGCCTATGACATCATCGGGGTGACTCAGGTCGAGAACAGGCTGGCAGTAGTGCCTACGCGGGACATCTTCGATGAAGCCATCGGTGAAACCATCATCGCCGCCCTTGACCGCAACCGCCTCATCGATCTCGACACCATCGACATCGAGGTGGAAAACGGGGTGGTAACCCTCTCGGGTTCAGTGCCCGATTACGATGCCCTGCAGGCCGCCCAGGATGCAGCCGCCCATACTCCGGGTGTGGTCGACGTCAAACCCGAGCTGGTTATCGCCAAGACAAAGGAAGCGGCTTCGGCTTAAGCACGTATAGACTCCGTCAAATTCTTTGTCGGCATTGCTGCCAAGCTCATTTTCATATCCGATGCACCTGTTCGATTACAAAATGGGACAGAGCAATCTCGAGTATTTTTAACCAGATGATCAGGTAGTCAGATCGGCCGGCCAGGAAACCGACCAATTTTCATATTCACCGGACAAATCGAAGAGGTGCTGCCATGGCCATGACTGGAGTTGATTCATTTGACAAGACTTTGCAGGAGACCAACATCTGGCTGAAGGATCTCATGTACGAGCTGAATACTACGAGGGCTGGACGCCCCAGGGCAAGCCGATCAAGGAACGGAAGAAAGAGGATTTCCTCGATCATATTCGCCGGGAATTCAACAACGATCCGAATATCGATATCGAAATGGTGGCTCGGGCGGTTTTCAAATTGCTCGCCCATCATATTTCCCGAGGCGAGATCGAAGACATCCGCAGCAATCTGCCCAAGGAGATCGAGCAGGACTTGTGGCCCCATTTCCAGCCCGCTTCTCCGTAAGCGGCCACAGCTACCGCATCTTCGCATCTCCGTAAGTCTTCACAGGTGCCGTAGATGTTCGTGATCAGGGTGAACAGCTATACCCTGGTGTATGCTGGTTGCCCTGATCACACGGGCAGATGCGGTGGCTGTGAAGACTTACGAAGCTCCGGCCCGCGTGCCATCGCGCTTGTGCAAATCTGCGGCACCTGTGACCGCTTATGGCGAAGCTTGGAGGGCGAATACCCTTCAGCCATCTGATTGTTTATCCGCAGGAACCGGGGCGGGTGACCCCTTTCCTCCTGGGATCTACCATTCAACCCACTTACTAGGAGAATGAACATGCTTCAGGATAACAGCTACAATTTGATGGAAAGCATCACCATTATCTCCAAGAGCCTCCACCGCTATGAGAAGTACATGAAGGATGCGGCCCGCTGCAACGAATGCCAAGGGGTCTGGAAAAAACTCAAGGAGGAGCGGGAAAAGGACCTTGCCTTGCTCCTGAGTGAATTGAACAAGCATATGGAAAAAGGCGAGGTTTCGTCGTAAAACCGGCTCCGCCTTCCGTCTTCAGCGGCCTGCCCGCCCACTCTCCTTGCAAGAAGGGTCGTGTGCAAGGGGGCAGGGCCGTCCTCTCTCCTATGACCGGTTCTGTGAGGAGCCTATGATCAGTCGCGAGCAACTGAAAAAGGATGTGGTCGACCAGCTTTACTGGGACGACCGGGTGGATGCCGCCCAAGTCGAGGTGGAAGTCAAGAAAGAGGGCCATGTCCGTTTGTCCGGGATCGTTCCCAATATCACCGCCTATCGGGCTGCGGAAACCGATTCCCTGGCGGTGCGGGGCGTCAAGGCGGTCAACAACGAGCTCCAAATCCGCCAGCCTTCCGATCTCGTCTTGGATGACGCGGAGATCAAGACCAGCATCATCGGTGCATTGACATGGTATCCGGATATCGATGCCTCCCGTATCGAAGTCAGTGTCGAGAAGAGCTCCGTCACTTTGGCCGGCATCGTCGATTCCTACTGGAAGAAGATCAAGGCCGAGGAGCTGGCCTTCGATACCGCCGGGGTCGCATGGGTGGTCAACGAGTTGGCGGTGGTGCCTTCGAAAAGCATCGCCGACGAGACCATCGCCAGGGAAATCATCAGGGCGCTGGAACGCAACAGCGACATTCTGGATCCCGATCGGATCAATGTCACCGTGGAGAAGGGTATGGTGACCCTTTCCGGGAACGTTTCCGGCTGGCGAGCGATGACCGCTGCGGAAAGCGCTGCCCGCTATACCCCCGGGGTGGTCAACGTTTTCAGCAGTCTCGTTGTGGAGCAGAAGAGATAAAGATTTCCGGTATTCTTGAAAAAGCCCGCCGATGCAAGTGGCGGGCTTTTTCTTTGGGAGGGGAACGGGCAGGGCATGCAGCACACCATGTTTGTCGTTTTCCGACTGCCGGTCGATGGGCAAGATATTTATGGAGAGCAGCAGGTAAAAGTGTTACTGTTGCTCCGTTTCCGAGATGAGACGATCCCCGAGCCACTGCCGCGGCCGGCTTCCGAACAGGCTGAGAAAGCCTGCCGCGGTGACTGCAAATCACACTTCCGGTTTCTGCAAAAGGTCCTGAATGGCCGTACACGCTCTTCGAAGGCTGGCGCAAGGCAATCTCAATTGGTCCGACCTGAGGGCAACAAGTTTCCGGCATCGCTTTTTTTCTCGCCTTTGCCCGAGATTTCTGGGATTCGTCCTGCTCCTGCTCCTTGCCTGTGTCCCGTCCGCATTGGCTGGTGACGGAACCGCCCCGGCCCGCACCCTCACCAACGGCGATGCCGTCATTCTCGGCGTGGTGGAAGGGGTCACGGAATTCCTGCCCATCTCCTCCACCGGCCACCTGATCCTGGCCGATCATTTCCTCGGTCTGGACGAAGAGACCCCGATCGCTTCCGCCCATGATTCCGGCTATGCAGAAGGTGATTCCGGGCCGAAGCCCGTGACCGTAAAGCAGGCCGCTGACGCCTATATCATCGTGATCCAGATCGGGGCCATTGCCGCCGTTCTCATCATTTGCTGGGCAAGGGTGTGGTCGATCTTGATGGGTCTATTGGGGAAGGACCGGAAAGGGCTGCTTCTGGCCCGCAACCTGATCGTCGCCTTTCTGCCGGCGGTGGTGATCGGCCTGCTTCTGGAAAAATGGATCGACCGGTATCTTTTCAATACCTGGCCGGTGATCGCGGCCCTTTTTGCCGGGGGCCTGTTGATCCTGGCCGCCGAAGGATGGCGCCGGCGACGGCAAAAAAGTGATGATGCCGGCCCTGACCTGCACGAGCTGACCGTGAGCCAGAGCCTTATAATCGGCCTGCTCCAATGCGTGGCCATGTGGCCCGGAACCAGCCGTTCGATGATGACCATCGTCGGCGGCTACCTGGCCGGGCTTTCTCCTGTGCGTGCCGCAGAATTCAGTTTTCTGCTCGGGCTGATCACCCTGGGCGCGGCTTCTTTTTACAAAGGGCTCGAGGCCGGGCCGGCCCTGCTGCACTTTTTTGCCCCTGGGCCGCTGTTGCTGGGTTTGGCGGTGGCGACTGTTTCGGCGGCCATCGCCGTCAAATGGATGGTCGGCTACCTGGGCCGCCACGGCCTGGGGGTCTTCGCCTGGTATCGGATGGCGCTCGCTCTGGTGCTCCTCTGGCTGCTTTGATACCGCTCGCCTGATCGGTCGCCGGAGAAAGCCGAGTAATGGGGTCGCCTTAAAGAACGGCCTTCTCATTAAGTTATCGAGAAGCATCTTAACGACTCGCCGGACTTCTTCAGGTTCACGGGCCAGGGGGCTTTTCGTTACCTTGCGCCCTAGATACAAATCCGCGGTTTTCTTCGCCCCTCCCAACTCGTTTTCAGTTCCATTCTTTTTCTAAGAATAGGACCGTCATCCGAGCCGGAATGGTCTAAAGAAAAGTCCTATCTTTTCTTTAAAAACCGTTTGACATGGTGTTTTTGACAGGATTTAATCGAACGTTCGTTTAGCGCTCTTCAGCGCACCTCCGCCAATGTTTTTAAGGAACGATGAATGGCACCACTTTCCCGGCGATTTCTGGCCTGCTTTCTTTTCCTCTTTCTGGCTCGACCTTGCCTGGCCTCGGAGCAGCCTGCGTCCCCTCTTACCTTGACCGCGGCAGTGGATATGGCTCTCCGCAACAGTGACATCATCAAGGAGTCGGTGGAAAATCTGCTTGCCGGCAAGGAAAATCTCCGGAGCGTCCGGGCCGACTTTCTGCCTAAGTTCTCCACCTCCTATTCCTACGCCCGTCTTCTTAACAATCCGTATGGGATTTTTAATTCGACCAAAGTTCTGGTGGGGGCCAAGGATAACTATGCTTGGGACCTGACGGCACGGGAGCCGCTGTTCACCGGGTTTGCTCTTTCGGCCAGGAAGAGGATGGCCGAGCTGGGCGTAAACATTGAGGAGATGGTTAGAGAGCAGGCGGTCCTCGAGGTGAGGAAAGAGGCTAAGCTCGCTTATTATGACATTCTGTTGCGCCAGAAATTCCTGCAGGTGGCTGATGAGGCGGTGACCCAATTGACCGCGCACACCAAGAATGCGGCGCAGTTTTACGACCAGGGGCTGATCCCGTATAACGATCTCCTAAAGTCCAAGGTGGCCCTGGCCGATGCCCAACAAGGGGAGCTCCGGGCGCAAAGCGATAAGGATATGGCGGTCTCCCGCTTCAATGTCCTTCTCAAACTGCCGGTCAACAAGCCGACCGAGGTGGCGGAGGTGAAGCCTGCTCCGGGGCCGCTGCCGGAGCTGGACCCTCTCCAGGCCGAGGCCCTTGCCAACCGACCGGATCTCAAAGGTCTGAACCTGGCATGGAAGAGGGCCGGCCAAGCAGTGAGGCTCGCCCGCAGTGCCTATTACCCGCAAGTGGATTTGGTGGGCAGCTATGAACGGCAGGGTGAGAACCCGACAACCACCGTCAACAACTATTCCAATGTGGACAACGCCAGCCTCGGCGTGACCGCCACTTGGACCTTTTTCGAGTGGGGGAAGAAACGGGCCGAGGTTCACCGCCAGGAGCACCAGCAGGAGGCGTTGTCCGCTCAGATCGACCAACTTCGAGATGCCATCAGCCTGGAGGTGAAAGACGATTGGCTCCGGCTCAGGGTGGCGGCTACCAACATCGAGACTGCCCGAGACTCTCTCGGCCAGGCCAAAGAGAATTTTCGCATTACCCGGCTGCAGTATCAGCAAGGGATCGCCACCTCTACGGATGTTCTCGATGCTCAGACCCAGCTGACCGGCGCGGAAGCCAATTACTATACCGCTCTGTATGGTTATCTGGCATCCACTGCGGAGCTTGACCGGGCCGTGGCTCGGCAACAGGGAGAAAAGAAATGAAGGCAACCGCGCCAACCTGTAAAGACGGCATTCTCGCCTGCGCCATTCCCCTGTTTGCCAGAGCAGGCTTCAGCGGTGTTTCCATGCGGGAAATTGCCCGTTCCGTTGGTCTCAATGCAGCCACCCTCTATCATCATTTTGCGGACAAGGAGACATTGTACCGTGCCGCCATCCGAGAGGCATTTGCCAATCGCGGTCGGCTTCTGTTCGAAGCCATGACCGCCTCGTTGCCCGCGGAGGAGCGGCTCAGGGAATTCGTGGTCCGGCTCTGCAGGGTGATGCACGATGATCCCGATTTCAGCCGCCTGTTGCAGCGGGAAATTCTTGATGGCGACGAAGCTCGGCTTCGTTTCCTGGCCGAAGAGATTTTCGGGGATATATTCAGGGCGCTGACCGATTTGAGCCGCGAATTGTTCCCGGCCCGCGATCCGTTTTTGCTGGCGATCTCGATTATCGGCCTGGCGGCATATCATTATCATCTGACCCCGCTGCGCACCTATTTCCCGGGAGCCCAACCCGAGCACAACGACCCGCAGGTGGTGGCCGCACACATTATCGGCCTGGTGGCCGGTTAGTCCCAGTCGGCCGGCCACGGGGAAAAGCTAATCAGCCGAAGCAAAGCATTCATTCGAGTTTTC
>JARRJE010000156.1:0-5249 GCA_037379765.1 Deltaproteobacteria bacterium | reverse complement strand
GTTCAAGGGGCGAGGCCAAAGGGCAAAGGTAAGCGGTAGGCGGGAAAAGGGAGGCAAAAGGACCGAGGCCAAAGGCACAAGGTTCAAGCGGCAAGGGCTTGGACGTTCTCCAACATTGCTGCCGGTAGTCAAACACAATTCCCTCGCCTCAGGGAGAGGGTCGGGGTGAGGGTGGTTCATCTCTGATCCCGCCGGCAGCCCGCCGATCGCTAGCGCGGCAGTTTGATCTGCTTGTCTGTGGGAAGGTCGGGGTTGGGGCGGTAAAGGAGGAAGGTCTTGCCTAGGATCTGGGCCACGGCGGCTCCGGTTCGCTTGCCGAGCTGGTCGGCTGCTTCTTTGCGGTCCAGAGGGCAGTTCTCCTGGAGCTTCACCTTGATCAGCTCGTGGGAAGCGAGAACCGCCTCGACGGCGGCGACCACGTTGTCGGTGATCCCCTCCCGGCCGAGCATGGCCAGGGGCTTCAGATGGTGGCCCAGGCCGCGCAAGTGGCGGGCCTGCCTGCCGGTCAGGTCGGGGGCTTTGGGACGTTTTTTCTTGGTCATTTCCGGATGGTCCTTGGTACGCAGGTTTTGATCAGCGGCACCACAGTGAAACCTTGTCGTTCAGGCAACATCTAATTTTAACAGGTCTTCTTTTTTCTTTCCTGCCTGACCGCCGACGGGAGCAGTCGCATGCCGGCAATTGACACCGTGCAATCCCATCTGAAAGAATAAATTCAGAATCGTCCTTTCTTGGCGGCATCATCACGCCGCAGTTTTCCGCGAGCGAGACTTCTCTTCTTCCCGTCCTGAGACCCAGGAGGGTGTAATCGATCATAGGTTAAAGGTGTTGAAATTATTCCTTGTTTGATTTTGTAAGCGATTACAGGTGCCGGAGATGCACGAAAGCGGCCTGTGAGGCTGTACCGGCGTATGCGAGCAGGCCGCTGATAAAGCAGATTCGGTGCCCGTGATCGCTTACAGGAGGGCTCCCCATGTCCGAACGCCGCATGATCACCGTCGACGCCAACGAGGCCTGCGCCGCGGTGGCCCATCGCCTGAGCGAAGTGATCGCCATCTATCCCATCACCCCTTCCTCGCCCATGGGCGAGCACGCCGACGAGTGGTCAGTGAAGCGCCGCAAAAACATCTGGGGTACGGTGCCGCTGGTGCAGGAGATGCAGGCCGAGGGTGGGGTGGCCGGCGCCATCCACGGGGCGCTCCAGGCCGGGGCGCTCGCCACCACCTTTACCGCCTCTCAGGGGCTGCTCCTCATGATCCCCAACATGTACAAGATCGCGGGCGAGCTCACCTCGTTCGTCATGCATGTCACCGGCCGCACCGTGGCCACCCACGCCCTTTCCATCTTCGGCGACCACTCGGACGTCATGGCCTGCCGGCAGACCGGGTTTGCCATGCTCTGCTCCGGCTCGGTGCAGGAGGCCCAGGACCTGGCCCTGGTGGCCCACAGCGCGACTCTCGACGCCCAGGTGCCTTTCATGCACTTCTTCGACGGCTTCCGTACCTCGCATGAGATCAACAAGCTCGAGGAGCTGACCGAAGACGACTGCCGGGAGATGATCGACGAGGAGTGGGTGCACACCCACCGGCAGCGGGCCCTCACCCCGGACGAGCCGGTGATCCGGGGCACTGCCTACAATCCGGACGCCTATTTCCAGGCCCGGGAAGTGGCCAACCCTTATTACCAGGACTGCCCGGCAAAGGTGCAGGACGCCATGGACCGGTTCGCCGACATCACCGGCCGCCATTACCACCTGTTCGATTACGAGGGCGACCCGGAAGCAGAGCGGGTGCTCGTCATCATGGGCTCGGGCGCCGAGGTAGCGCACGAGACCGTGGAGTGGCTGAACCGCCGGGGTGAGGGGGTGGGGCTCCTCAAGGTGCGCCTCTATCGGCCCTTTGCCGTCCGGGACTTCGTGCGAGCCCTGCCGCCGACCGTCAAAGCGATCGCGGTCCTCGACCGCACCAAGGAGCCGGGCGGGGTCGGCGAGCCCCTCTATCTCGACGTAATGGCGGCTCTTCGCGAGGCGACCCGCCGGGGCTGGTCCCGGTTCGAGCAGGAGCCCGAGGTGATCGGCGGCCGCTATGGCCTCTCCTCCAAGGAGTTTGATCCGGCCATGGTGAAAGCGGTCTTCGACGAGCTGGGCCGGGAGAAACCCAAGCTCCATTTTACCGTGGGGATCAACGACGACGTCACCCACACCTCGCTTCCCGTGGACCCGGAATTCGACATCGAAGCGGACGATGTGGTCCGGGCCGTCTTCTTCGGCCTGGGGGCGGACGGCACGGTTGGGGCGAACAAGAACTCGATCAAGATCATCGGCGAGGATACCCCCAACCATGCCCAAGGCTACTTCGTTTACGATTCCAAGAAATCAGGCAGCCTCACCGTCTCCCATCTCCGGTTCGGGCCGAGGCCCATCCGCTCGAGCTACCTCATCAGCCGGGCCAATTTCGTGGGTTGCCACCAGTTCGGCTTTCTCACCAAGATCCCGGTGCTCGATTTCGCCAGGGATGGCGGGGTGTTCCTGCTGAACGCTCCCTACGGACCCGATGAGGTGTGGGCGCATCTGCCGGGCAAGGTCCAGGAGGACATCATCGCCAAAAAGCTCGATTTCTACGTGATCGATGCCTACCGGGTGGCGGAGAAAACCGGCATGGGGGTGCGGATCAACACCATCATGCAGACCTGCTTTTTCGCCATCTCCGGGGTGCTCCCCAGGGAGGAGGCCATTGCCCGCATCAAGGAGGCGATCCGCAAGACTTACGGCAAGCGGGGCGAGGAGATCGTGCGCAAGAACTTTCAGGCGGTGGACGACACCCTGGCCAACCTCCATAAGGTCAAGGTGCCGGAGGCGGCCACCTCGAAGATTCCCATGCGGCCCCCGGTGCCTGCGGACGCTCCGGAGTTCGTGCAGCGGCTGACCGCCCGGCTCATGGCCGGGGAGGGCGACCTGCTGCCGGTCTCCGCCTTTCCGGCGGACGGAACCTGGCCGCTTGGCACCACCAGGTGGGAGAAGCGGGACATTGCCCTTGAGATTCCCATCTGGGATCCGGCGGTGTGCATCCAGTGCGGCAAGTGCTCTTTCGTCTGCCCGCACGCCACTATCCGCACCAAGGCGTATCCCCCGGAGCTGCTGGAACAGGCCCCGGCCGATTTCCGCGCGGCTGACGCCAGGGGCGAGCTGAAAGGGCTCAAGTACACGGTGCAGGTGGCGCCGGAGGACTGCACCGGCTGCCGGCTCTGCGTCTCGGTCTGCCCGGGCAAGGACAAGTCCAACCCCAAGCACCGGGCCATCAACATGATGCCGCACGGCGAGTGGCGGGACCACGAAAAGCCGCTGTACGAGTTTTTCCTGACGCTCCCGGAGGCGGAGCGGAGGGATCTGAAGATCAACGTGAGGACTTCTCAGCTGCTCACGCCGCTGTTCGAATATTCGGGATGCTGCGCCGGCTGCGGCGAAACCCCTTACATCAAGCTCCTCACCCAGCTCTTCGGCGACCGGGCCCTTGTCGCCAACGCCACCGGTTGCACCTCGATCTACGGCGGCAACCTGCCCACCACCCCGTACACCACTGCGGCGAGCGGCCGCGGCCCGGCCTGGTCCAATTCGCTTTTCGAGGACAACGCCGAGTTCGGCTTCGGCTTCCGGCTGGCCCTGGACAAGCACAACGAGCAGGCCCGGGAGCTGCTGCGGGCCCTGGCCCCGGAAATAGGCGAGGACCTGGCCACGGACCTCCTGGTGGCCGACCAGAGCACCGAAGCGGGGATCGAGGCCCAGCGGGAGCGGGTGGCGCTCCTCGAGCAGGAGTTGGCCGGGCTCGATACACCTGCTGCCCAGCGGCTGGAGGAGCTGGCCGGCTATCTCATCCGGAAAGACGTCTGGATCGTGGGCGGCGACGGCTGGGCTTACGACATCGGCTACGGGGGCCTCGATCATGTGCTGGCCATGGGCCGGGACGTGAACGTCCTGGTGCTCGACACCGAGGTGTACTCCAACACCGGCGGCCAGCAGTCCAAAGCCACCCCGCTAGCTGCCGCGGCCAAGTTCGCGGCGGCGGGCAAGGCCCTGCCCAAAAAGGACCTGGGGATGATGGCCATGACCTACGGTTCGGTCTACGTGGGGCGGGTCGCCTTCGGGGCCAATGACAGCCATACGGTGAAGGTCTTCCAGGAGGCGGAGTCCTATCCCGGGGCCTCGCTCATCATCGCTTACGCCCATTGTATCGGCCAGGGCTATGATCTCGCCTTTGGGGCGGCCCAGCAAAAGCTGGCGGTGGCTTCCGGCTACTGGCCGCTTTACCGCTATGACCCCCGGCGGCTGGCGGCCGGCGAAAACCCCCTGCAGCTCGACTCCGGTCCGCCCAAGATCCCGCTTCAGGATTACATATACAATGAAACCCGCTACCGGATGCTCGAAAAGATCGATCCTCCCCGGGCCAAATACCTGCTCACTCTGGCCCAGGAGAACGTGAAGCAGCGCTGGGCCCTCTACGAGCAGCTGGCCAAGCTCAAGGTGAAGAGCACGCATCACGCGCCAGAGACGGTAGAGGTGTGAAGGTGTAGTATGAGCTCTTCCAAAACGAGGCTCCGTCAGCACGGGGCGCTCGGGAAGCCCCCTGCAAGGAGCGCTGAAAAAACCATTGGCACGCAGCCGAGCACCGGAGAAGCTGCCGAAAAAGGAGTTTGCACTGTTTGAGCCCGCAGGGGCGAGTTTGCAAACTCCCGGCAGTTTTGAGGAGCGTAGGGAACCGCCGTAGGCGGGCAAGTGACACGGGCGCCTTTTCTTTTGGTTCGTTTTCTTTGGGCGAGCAAAGAAAATGAACAGTTATAGATGATTACATGGTTGAGAATATGTGAAATCATCATAAGTAAGGGATTCCACCGTAGTCTCCGATGGCCATTGATAATTATCAAGGCCAATC
Organism: Deltaproteobacteria bacterium; assembly: GCA_037379765.1. GTDB lineage: Bacteria > Desulfobacterota > Desulfobulbia > Desulfobulbales > UBA5123 > JAJYKH01. The sequence goes on along the minus strand of JARRJE010000156.1, from coordinate 324 downwards.
ATCTCGGGGGGCTTACCTGTAATCAGTCAGCAAGGGAGGCAGCATGGATCTGACCAGTCGTTATCTGGGGCTTACCCTTTCCAGCCCGCTCATGCCCGGGGCCTCGCCCCTGGCCGATGATCTCGATACCGTCCGCCGGCTGGAGGACGCCGGCGCCGCGGCCATCGTCATGTTTTCGCTCTTCGAGGAGCAGATCGCCGCCGCCCAGGAGCGGGCGGTGCTGGAGGTGGACGTGCCCGAGGACAGCTACCGGGAGGCCCTCACCTATCTCGCCCGCACCGAAGACATGCAGCTCGGCCCTGAGCTCTATCTGGGCAAGCTCGC
>JARRJE010000155.1:0-5256 GCA_037379765.1 Deltaproteobacteria bacterium | reverse complement strand
GCAGTCCGTTGGGCTGCCGGTTATTTTTATGATGTAGTGACGCGGGTATAAGGTTGGAGTCGGAGGCGGGAGATATTTCAACCGTGGCTCCCAACCTTCGCCAACCCGTTTCCGGACTCGGTTCTCGGGGCTTTGCGCCGGGACTTCGAGGGGGTTTCCTCAGATCTTCTTATTGATCTATTCGGAAATATCGACAACCGAGTTGTCGGAACCGAAGGCGTTCTGCTGGCGGAAGGGATTTTCCGGGTCAGTCCACCAGTTACCGTCAACCACGAAACGGTACTCGTAGCGGCCGGGTTTGAGCTTCACTTTTTTCTTCCACGTACCGTCCTTGAAGCGGCGCATTTTGAAGTCGACGCCGTTCCATTCATTGAAGTCGCCAACCAGTTGAACCTCCTGGGCTTCGGGGGCATACACCGCGAACTCGGTGGAAGGAGCGGCTTTCTTCCTGGCGGCTCCTGCTGCTTTGCTTTTGGTGGTTGTAGTGGTGCGGGCCATGACGATGTCCTCTCCTTAACTTGGCAAAATCCATGAACTTCAAGATTATCCGGGGATCCGGCATCGAATCGATAATTGATTAGATAATGCAGGAAGCAGAGCGGCATTGTCAAACAAAATTTATATGTTTCCCGTTCTTAGACCTTATTCCTTGGTGAGGGTCCGCGAAAGAGAGCGAATCCCGGCTCATTTTTTTCTGACGATGGCCTGGAAAGGCCCGATCGTTTCGGTTTCGCTAGTGAAAGCACAACCGGTTGAAGCCGCCCTCGGGATACCAGGGCCGACTGGCGCCAAGGTCGAGGATTTCGAAGATGTATGCCTCGATAACGAGGTACACCCTGGTTTTCTCGCGTACGCAGGCGGTGAGTGTCTGGCCGTGATGGCCCATGGCGGCATGGAGGTGGATCTTCGGTTCTCCGCCATCCCAGAAGATACTTCCGGTGGCCAGGGTTTCCCGGGTCTCTCGCATCTCGCGCCAGACCGGTTCCGGCGGCATGACCGGTTCTTTGGGACCGGTGACGACGTCCGCTTCCTGGAGGCCGCCGAGCAGATGAAGGAAACCGGCGCGGAGCTTCTCCTTTTTGATCAATTCCGTGAGTCCGGCCAGGAGATCCTCGCCGTGGTCAAAGCGGGCCACCACGATTCTGCCGACATTGCCGGTTCGATATTCCATCTCAGCTCTCCTTGTCCCTATAGTGCTGCCGCTCCTTAGCGGCCTTGAGGTGTCGGAAGATGTCCCGTTTGTAGGCCGGTTTTCTGCTTATGGCGAAGCGGATGGCGGCCTTGTGGATTGCCGAGCGGTCAAGATCCGGCCAGCGGTCGGCGGCCTCGGCCAGGGCCGCGCTCTCCCAATCCTGCCCCCGTAATGGCATTCCGGTTGTCTCATTCTGTCGCTGGGCGTCGATGGCCTCGGCGATGATGACGTCCCGAAGCTGCTCCAACTCGTGAAACTCCTGGTTATGCTGCAGCTTGGAGCCTTTCCGCTGGGCAAGGAAGGCGAAGAAGGGTTCGGAATCGCGCCGGCGCAACTCCTTGGCGATGAATTTGATTTGCCGCTTGCGGGCGCCTGCTTTAAGGCCCTTCACATCGCTGATCTCCTTCTTCAGCGAATCATCCGCAGGCAGCGCAGCAAGTTCGGCCGGGGCCAGCTCGGTTAGCTCACGTGCCAGGTCTTCGATCCGGCCGGCCATCCTTTTTTTCTCTGATTTGCTGATGTCCATGAACCGTTTGTCACTGCGAAGGAGGATCGGTTAGGAAGATTTGGATGCCACCGGAGCTGCAAATATGGTTTGACAGCCGGCGCCGCCCTATAGGTATGCTTTGAGAAGTCGTGGCCTCTGCGGCATCATGAAGATTTACAAGACGGGGGCAATTTGGATTTGTAGAATATTTTACCCTCAAGGTCCTTACAAAGTCGTTGCTTTTTTAATGGGCTACAGTAGAATCGCCTGCGGATGGTCAACTGAGATTATTCCTTTATTTCCGGTTCTTCAACGAGAAAGTATCCATCCGAAAACGAGAATTTCGCTCGCGTTCTAAAAAGCGGGGAAGAACGAAAATGCCGTTTCCTGATAAGGATACCAAAAAAGGACAGCGCCATGATTGAAAAGCAGTCTTTCTCCATCAACCAGCCGACCCGCATTCGCTTCGGGGTGGGGGCCATTGCCGATCTGTCAACAATGGTCCGGGAGCTGGGCGGCAGCAAGGTCTTTCTGACGGTGGATCCAGGCCTCCAGGCGGCTGGTCTCCTCGATATCATCACCGCCCCGCTTGCCACAGCGGAAATCGAGTATACGGTCTACGACCAGATCGATCCGGAGCCTGGCCTGAAGCTCGCCGACGAGGGCGCCAAGCTCGCCAAAAAGGCCAAAGCCGACTGTGTAATCGGCGTGGGCGGCGGCTCGGCCATGGACGTGGCCAAGGCGGTCAGCATCCTGCTTACCAACGGCGGCAAAGCCGAGGACTATCTAGGGCTCGGCAAGATTAAAAAGCCGGGGGTGCCCAAGATCATGGTGCCTACCACCGCCGGCACCGGAGCCGAGGTTTCCTTCACCGCAGTGTTCATCAATGAAAAGACCAAGTCCAAGGGCGGCATGAACGGCGATCCTCTTTACCCGGAGGCCGCGGTGCTCGATCCAGCCCTCACCTTGAGCCTTCCTCCCCGCGTTACCGCAGCCACCGGCATGGATGCCTTCATCCATGCCCTGGAGGCCTATGTCTCGGTGCAGGCCCATGCGATTTCCGAGATGTACAGTCTGGAGGCCATCGCCCTCATCAGCGACAATCTGGGCAAGGCTTACGCCCACGGCGGCAACCTGGAAGCGCGCTCGGCCATGCTCCTCGGCAGCCTGCTCGCCGGCAAGGCCCTGGCCACCGCAGGAGTCGGTCTGGTACACGCCATGTCCTATCCTCTGGGCGGCATGTTCGGCGTGCCGCACGGCTTGGCCAATGCCGTGCTTCTGCCCTACGTCATGGAATACAACGTCCTGGGCGCCCCGGAGAAGTTCGCCCAGGTGGCAGAAATCATGGGGCAGGAGATCGAGGATCTCCCCCTGCGCGAGGCGGCCTTGGGGGCGGTGGAGGCGGTGATCCAGCTCAACGAGGACGTGGGCATTCCCGCCAGCCTTTCCGAGCTCGACCTGCCCAAAGACCGCATCCCGGAGATGGCCGACATCGCTCTCACCGTCACCCGGCCGGTGGAGAATAATCCGCGTCGGCCCTCTCGCGACGATGTGATCGCAATTTATGAGACGGCCTTTGCCGGCTGGTGGGAATAGGGGTGGGCCAGGTCCACAGCCACCACATCTTCGCGCGATCGCTTCCGCCCTCATAGCGCTGCTATAGCGGGCAGAAGCGCTTGTACAAATCTGCGGCACCTGTGAACGCTGACGCAGCACCGATGCGGGGCTCAAAAAAATGTTGGTTGTCTTTCCTCTGTGACTTTTGCAGAGAATGGAAAACTTAAAGGAGATGATCGATGCCTGGTTTTGAAATCTTCGGCGAGGAAGAAAAAAAGGAGATCCTGGAAGTGCTCGATACCGGGGTCCTGTTCCGTTACGAGTTCGGCGAGCAGCGCCGGGGGGTCTACAAGGTGCGGGAGTTCGAGGAGAAGTTCGCCGCCTACTGTGGGGCCAAGTACGCCCAGGCGGTCACCTCCGGCACCGCGGCCCTCAAGGTAGGGCTCACCGCTCTCGGGGTGGGGCCGGGGGATGAGGTCATCACCCAGGGGTTCACCTTCGTCGCCACATGGGAAGCAATTTTCGATGTCGGCGCGGTGCCGGTTTTTGCCGAGATCGACGAGACCCTCAACATGGACCCGGCTGACCTCGAAAAGAAGATCACCGAGCGGACCAAAGCGATCGTCCCGGTGCACATGATGGGCGCTCCGGCCCGGATCGAAGAGATCAAGGCCGTCGCCGACCGGCACGGAATTCCGGTGCTCGAAGACACCGCCCAGGCCGCAGGAACCCGCCTCAACGGCCGGCATCTGGGCACCTTCGGCGCCTGCGGCACCTTTTCCTTCGATGCGGTGAAGACCATGACCACCGGCGAGGGCGGTATGATCGTCACCGATGACGAGGAGCTGTGGCGGGCCATGTCCGAATACCACGACCACGGCCACGATCATGCAGTCAATCCCGGCGGACGGGGTGGTGAGGGCCGGCGCTTCATCGGCTTTAACTTCCGGATGATGGAGCTGCAGGGGGCGATCGGTCTGGCCCAGCTCCGAAAGCTGGACGGGATGATCGCCGCCCAGAAGAAGATCAAGACAGCGCTCCAGGACGCGGCGGCCAAAATTCCCGGGGTCTCTTTCAGAAAGATTCTGGACGAGGCAGGAGACAGCGCCACCTTCTTCGCCTTTTTCCTGTCCGATGCCGAACAGGCCAGAAAGGCAAACGGCTTGCTCAGGGAGAAGGGAGCAGGAGCCATTTATTTTGCTGAAAACACCTGGCACTACTATCCCAAGTGGGAACACCTGCTCGCCGGTTCGACCCTGGCAAAATCCGGCTGGCCGTTCAAGGAGTCTGGCGACCGAAGGCGCTTGGTGTACGATCCCGCCGTCCTGCCGCAGTCGGCCGAGATCATGGACCGCTGTCTCGTCTACCAGGTGCCGGTCAAGATGCCTGAAGAGCGCCTTGTCCAGATGACGGCGGCTCTTGAGGAGACAGCAGCCGCTCTGTAAGGGCGGGTCTCATCCGCTCGGCCAGGGGTGACCTTCTCCGGAAGATTGTTATCCCTCAGTGTCAAGAGTCGGAAAATTTTGCACCGGAACCGCTGCCCGGTTCCGGTGCGCCCCGACATTCCTTTGCGCGGGGTCCTCATCCCATGTCCAGGATGCGTTCAAGGCGTTCGGGATCGTTGACCACTTTCCATGAGCCGTTGCCTTCCTCCACCCTCTTTCGCCATTTTTCGAGGCGATCGATGTATTCGCGGGGATTCACATTGTCCGTGCGGAGCTTCGTGACATTGATGGCCACCACATTGAATCCTTTGAGCCCAAAAGGGACATCCCGGACGTAGCCGTTGGGGAGATCTTCCTTCATGTCGGAGAAGACGAGGATGTATTTTTTCCCCGCCCGAGTCTCATTGAGATATTCAATCGCCTGAAGAATGCCGCCGCTGATGTCGGTATAGGGGCTTCCCTTGACCTTTTTCACATTTTCATCTACATCGGCGCGGAATTTCAGCTTCTGTCGATTGGAGACCGACGGGCGGGTGTCGAACGTCATTTTGGCGATGATGTCCTTTTCACTGAAG
>JARRJE010000154.1:0-5268 GCA_037379765.1 Deltaproteobacteria bacterium | reverse complement strand
CCCAAAGTCGTGCACCGCCCCGATGAAAATGGGCCCGAATACAACCCAGAGCAGAGCGGGCAGCCAGCCCCAGATGACCCCGATCGCCGGGCCGACAATGGGACCGGTGCCGGCGATGGAAGTGAAATGATGGCCGAAGAGGACATCCCTGCGGGTGGGGACAAAATCTACTCCATCCTGCAAGCGTTGGGCAGGTGTAGGCCGGTCCGCCCGCAGACCGAAAAGCCGGCGGGCCAGAAAACGGCCGTAGGTAAAGTAGGCCAGAAGATAGGCTGCAAAGCACAACCCGGCCAATAAGAGTGAATTCAAGAAGCTTCCCCTTCCCTTTCCATGAAAATTCAGTTACAACTCTGGCTTATATAGCAAAAATCCAGAAGCTTGCAAAGGGAAGGGAGATCCCCGTTTCTGCCATGTCGGCGGCCGCGGCAAAACCGCTTTGATTCCGATGAACCCTGTGATAGGCTCAAAATTGGAGGTATCGCTGAATTTGCTATCGGTCTTGCCTTACGAGTAAAACTAACCTGAAAATGGATATTTTATTCTTGGAGCAAGGGCAACCAAGCAGACGATCCATTTACGAATTTTCCATCACGGAGTTTCTACAAGGTATCACAAGCAAGGCTTTCCTTATTAGCACTCTTCTGCAGCACCCCTTTCTATCCCCGGCGGCACAACCGCCACCGACCACGAGGAACGTCGCACATGGAATCTTTGGGTATCTGTCTAGGCGCGTCGACGATCAGCCTGGTCCGGCTCCGGAGGCAGGAAGAAAGAATCGAGCAAGTCTTCAGCCGCAGCCGTCCCCACGGGGGCAATCCCCGTCGGGTTTTGCAGGAAATGCTTTCCGAGGTCGAGGATATCGGCACCATCCGGATGGGGGCCACCGGCCGTAAATTCCGCCACTGTCTCAACCTTTCCACCATTTCCGAACCAGAGGCTCTGGAGCTCGCCTGCCGGCACCTCCTGCCGCGCCAACATCCTTACCGGGTCATCGTCGCCGCCGGCGGCGAGACTTTCATGGTCTATCATCTCGATGAAGATAACCGCATCCAGAACATCCACACCGGCAACAAGTGCGCCTCCGGAACCGGAGAGTTCTTCCTGCAGCAACTCGGCCGCATGTCCATCACTCTTGATGAGGTGGGGAGCATGGAGATGCCGGAGAAACACTACCAGGTCTCCGGCCGCTGTTCGGTGTTCTGCAAGAGCGACTGTACTCATGCCCTGAATAAAGGCATTGCCAAGTCGCAGGTGGTGGCGGGCCTCTCCCGGATGATGGCGGGCAAGATTCTCGAGCTTCTCAAGAAACTCCCCAAGGAGTCGGTGATGCTGGTCGGCGGCTGCGCCGCCAATCGAGCCATGGTTCATTATCTCAAAGAAGAGATCGACGATCTGTTCATCCCGGCGGAGGCGCCTTGCTTCGAGGCCATGGGCGCCGCCCGCTGGGCTCTGGATCACGAGACCCGGCCAGTGGCGGACATCGAGAAGATTTTTGGCAGCCAGCGCCTCAACCTCTCTTTTCTGCGTCCGCTTTCTACCTTCCGGGGTGAGGTCGACTTTAAGGAACACCCCCGAGGGGAAGCCGAGGCAGGAGACATCACTATCCTCGGCCTGGACGTGGGCTCCACCACCACGAAAGGGGTGATCATGCGGCGGCGGGACAAGGCGATTCTCGCCGCCGACTACTTGCGCACCAACGGCGACCCGGTGGGCGCCTCCCGTCGGGTTTATGCGAGCCTTGCCGAACAGCTCCGGGTGCCCGTGGTCATCGAAGGGCTGGGAGTGACCGGCTCGGGCCGCCAGATTGCAGGTCTCCATGCCCTCACTGATGGAGTCATCAACGAGATTATTGCCCACGCCACCGCCGCCGTCCGCTTTGATCCGGAAGTGGACACCATTTTCGAGATCGGCGGACAGGATGCCAAATACACGTATATCACCAACGGGGTCCCTTCCGATTACGCCATGAACGAGGCGTGCAGCGCCGGCACCGGCTCCTTTTTGGAGGAGGCGGCCAAGGAGAGCTTGGGCCTGCCGGTGACCGAAATCGGAAAAACGGCGTACGAAGCCACCCAGCCCCCCAACTTCAACGATCAGTGCGCCGCGTTCATCGGTTCGGACATCAAGAGCGCCGCCCAGGAGGGGGTACCCCTCGCCGACATTGTCGCCGGCCTCGTCTACTCCATCTGCATGAACTACACCAACCGGGTGAAAGGCAACCGGCCGGTGGGCAGGAAGGTCTTCATCCAGGGTGGGGTTTGCTACAACGAGGCCATCCCGGCGGCCATGGCCGCCCTGACTGGCAAAAAGATGGTGGTGCCGCCCGAGCCCGGGCTCATGGGCGCCTTCGGAGTAGCCCTCGAGGTCGAACGCCGTATCGAGCAGGGACTGATCGCATCGGGCCGCTTTGACCTTCAGGAGCTGATCGATCGGGAGGTGAGCTACGGCAAGTCTTTCACTTGCGGCGGCGGCAGGGCTTGCGACCGGGGTTGTGAGATCGCCCGCATCGAAATCGAGGGCAAGGTCTACCCCTTCGGCGGCATCTGCAATCGCTACGACAATCTCATCCACCACCGGAAGGTGGAGACCGCCGGCCTTGACCTGGTAATACAGCGGGAGCGCCGCGCCTTCCGGGACCTCGCCCCAGAGGACGCCGCCGATCCCCGGCCCACAGTGGGTATCAACCGCTCCTTCCTGGTTAACACTTATTTTCCCCTTTACAACCGCTTCTTCAGCGAACTGGGGTGCCGAATGGTGTTGCCGGAAGCGGTCGATCCCGCGGGTGTCGACCAACGCAATGCCCCCTTTTGTTTTCCGGCAGAGCTGGCCCACGGGTATTTGGCAAGCCTGCTCACCAAGGACCCCGATTTTCTTTTCATGCCTCACCTGCGCGGCATTCCGGTGGCGGCCGGAGCCGGTCCTTCCTGCACCTGTCCCCTGGTGCAAGGGGAGTCCTTTTACTTGCGCTCCACCTTTCCTGCCGCGGCTGCCAAACCCGTTCTCGCTCCCTCTTTTGACTTTAGCCAGGGGATCCCGGCCAATCTCGCCGCCTTCGAGGCGGTGGCCCGAGGACTGGGAGTCGATCCAAGCCGGGCAAAAGCCGCCCTGGAAGCCGCCGTCGCCGACCAAGAGGCCTTTGCCGCCGATCTCAAAAACCTGGGCCGGGAAGCCATGGCCGCGCTCGAAGCAGATCCGGAGCAGATCGGCGTGGTCCTTTTCGGTCGCCCTTACAATAGTTCCGTCCAGATGGCCAACAAGGGCATTCCCGCCAAGTTCGCTTCCCGGGGCATCCGCATCCTGCCGCTTGACATGCTGCCTTACGCCGGCGAGGATTTGACGCCCGATCTCAACATGTACTGGGCCATGGGCCAGATGATCTTGCGGGCGGCGAACCTCGTCAAGCGTCACCCCCAGCTCTTCGCCACTTACATCACCAACTTCTCCTGCGGTCCCGATTCCTTCGTGGTCACCTACTTCCGCGACCTCATGGGCCGCAAGCCCTCTCTCACCTTGGAGCTCGACAGCCATACTGCCGATGCCGGCATCGAGACCCGGATCGAAGCCTTCCTTGACATCGTCCGCTATTACCGGCAGCTTGAGAGCGGGACCCGGAAAAAGAACAAACCAGCTCCCTTTCGACCCGCCCTCATGGAGATGCAAGGCGACCAAGGGGGAATCCGCACCTCGGACGGCCGCTGGCTGCCCCTCACCGACCCCCAGGTCAAGGTGGTGCTGCCGGCCATGGGCATGTTCGGCACCCCTCTTCTGGCCGGGGCCTTCACCCGGCGCGGGGTGCGGGCCGAATCCCTGCCCCCGGCCGACGAAGATGTCCTCAAGATCGGCCGCGGCAATTCCTCCTGCAAAGAGTGTCTGCCGCTTCAGACCACCATCGGCTCCATGCTCCACTATTTGAAGCACCGACCGGAAGGTGAGATCACCGCCTATTTCATGGCCGCTGCCGAGGGTCCCTGCCGCTTCGGTCAGTACCACGTCTTCTCCAAACGGACCATCGAGAAGCACCGGATTCCCGACGCAGCGGTGCTATCGCTCGTTTCCACCAACGGTTACGGCGGCTTGGGCAACAAATTCACATTGGCGGCTTGGCGGGCAGTGGTGATCGGGGACATTCTGGATGAGATCCGACCCGCCATCCTGGCCGGCGCAGAGGACCGGCAAGAGGGCCTGGCCATACTCGACCGGGAATACAAGGCCATCAGCAGCGCCATCCATGCCGATTGGCCGGTACTTTCCCGCCAGCTCAAAAGCTCGGCCGCCGCCTTCTCCCGAATCAAACTGAAAAGGCCCTACGCAGAGATCCCCAAGATCTCTCTCATCGGCGAGATTTATGTACGACACGACCCTATTTCCCTCCAGGGCCTCATCGAACGCATGGCCGAACGCGGCTTCATCCTGCGTACCGCCCAAACCTCGGAGTGGCTCAAGTACACCGACTGGCTGGTCCGCACCAAGATCGAAGGGGAACGCACCTTCTCCTGGTGGAGCAAGTACTGGGTGAAGCGTTACTTCGATCGGCAGATCCGGAAGCTGCTCGCCCCGAGCGGTCTTTTCTTCTATGAGGAGAAGATGGACGTGGAGCCGGTTATCGCCGCGGGAGAACGTTACATCTCCCCCTTGTTCACCGGTGAGGCCATTCTCACGGTGGGGGCGGCGCTCCACGAGATCCTACACCCGGCCTGCGGGGTCATCTCCATCGGTCCGTTCGGCTGCATGCCCACCCGGGTTGCGGAATCAATTCTTAATGAAAAATTCACCACCAGGGAGAAAAAGGCCCTCCTAGCAGAACAGGGCAAAAACGGCTGGTCGCACATTCTGGGGCAGGAGCGCAAATTCCCGTTCGTCGCCATCGAGACCGACGGAAATATCTTCCCTCAGATCATCGAGGCACGGCTGGAAGCTTTCTGCCTCCAGGCACAGAGGCTGAACGAGCGGATGCTCGCCGAAGCCCGTCACTGATGGTAAACTCCGCAGCCTATCACTTCTTGCTTTATTGGCATTGCTGCAAACGGTCTATGGCGAGTGCTGGCTGACCGGCGTATAAACTTAGTCACATTTTAGTCGGACCGATCAGGCAGCAACTTGTCATCGGCATACTAGTGGCCTGTTTGGTTAGTTCATTACATTAATTGCTTTTTTTGCTCTTTTAACAGATTCGATGATTGCTGCTGCGCTTTTGGTCCACTTGAAAGGTTTGGCACTTTCCGAATTATGAACCTTGATGAACCGGTGAATCTCCTCACGAAGTTCCTT
>JARRJE010000153.1:0-5963 GCA_037379765.1 Deltaproteobacteria bacterium | reverse complement strand
AACCGCTTCCTGCCCAGAGGCTCCCGTCCGCCGACCAACAGCTGCGAGTTGTTGTTGTTCATTTCGACTTCTTCCGGTAAAGTCCCATGGTTAGATGAAGCGGCAGCCCACCGCCCTTCTTTTTCAAAACTCTGGATCCTACCATCCACCCTGTTAAAGGTCAATGTCGAGCCCCCGCGTCATCCCGGCTGCCTTCCCCTTGTTCCGACTGCTCCTCACGGTCTTGATTCTGGCCCTGCTGGCCGGCTGTACACCGCAGATCGACAAATCGGCCTGGGTGGTACGCTCCGATATCGCCTCGCCGCAAGGGGTAAACAACATTTGCCAGGAGGCCAAAGAGGCGGGGCTCGATTCGCTGCTGGTCCAGGTCCGCGGCCGGGGCGACGCCTATTACCGGAGTGGGCTGGCTCCGAAGGCCGAGTGCCTCGCTGATCAGCAGCCGGATTTCGACCCCCTGGCTGCAACGATTGCCGCCTGCGAGCCGCTGCCTGTCACCGCCTGGCTCAATGTCTATTACCTCTGGGGCGGCAAAAAACCGCCCGTCGCCCCTTCGCATCCGGCCCAGCCGAAATTCGGCTGGATCCTCCAGGATAATGACGGCCGCTCGGTGGCTGACTATTCCATGCTCGACCGAGCTCAGGGCTGGATCGAAGGAATTTATGCCGATCCGGCATCTCTGCCGCCTACCGTAAGCTGTTCACTCGGATCGTAGCCGAGGTGGCGGCCCACTACCCGGTGGCCGGAATCCATCTCGATTTCATCCGCTCCCCGGGAGCGCCATACGGTTTCGGGCCCTTGGGCAAACAATTTGCCGCCCGCTGGGGGATCGACCCCCGCTGGCTGCCCACTGCTGTTGACCGGAGTCAGCTCGAATCTTGGCTTAGCGGTGACCTGCCGTTGCCTGAGCGGGTGCTCACTACCGGCGGATTGCTTTGGGCAGAGACTCGGGCCGCCCAAGTCACCGCCCTGGTACGAGACGTCCGGGAAACGATTCTTAAGAGCGGCCGGCCGATTGCCTTGTCCGCTGCCGTCATGCCGGATCCCGGCTCCGCCTATCTGGGCAAAGGCCAGGATTGGCGAACCTGGGAGGCAGAGGGGCTGGTGGACGCCCTCTATCCCATGTCCTACTTCGGAGGTTCGGAGAGGGTGCGCGGGCAGTTGGCGGACATCTATAAAGTCAAGGCCAGGCGGGTCCGGCTGTGGGCAGGCCTGGGGGCTTTCATCAAGAAGCCGGGGGAGATCGCCAAGGAAGCTGCGGCGGCCCGCCATTTGGATTTCGACGGCATCTGCCTTTTCGATCTAGGGTCTCTCATGAAAAAAACCGGGGGCTGCAAACCGTATGCGGAAGCGGCAACCGGTCGCCGTCCCCTCTTCCTGCCGCCGGCCTCATCCGGCCTGATTCCGGCAACGGCCGCTCCCTTCGCCGGCGCTTCAGAAAGTGAGCATCTCAAGGCCATTGCCGCCAAGGCCTTCGGCGGAACTCTGCCGGCGCTTCCGAACCTCGATAGGCTTTTCGCCGCACGCTGGCGGGAATTCACCGAGGCCCGGCCACTTCTCCGAAAAATCATTGTCCAGATGGCTGCCGAGCCTTTACGTGCTCCTGTCTGGGTGGATCTGCAAGGCGTTTTCCGTTATCTCAATCCCCTGGATAGGGCTGAAAAAAGAAACGAGCAGCTTGCCACCTGCCTCAAAGCCCGAAAACGGCTTCTCGCCGGCGAAAAATTCGCCTCGGTAGCCGCCGATCTGTCCCAAGGCGGTTCCAAGCGGTGGGGCGGAGTGCTCAAACGCCGCTGGCTCGCTTCTGATCTTACCGACCAATTCCTGGCCAGCCTGACAACCGGGGAAATCAGCCCGGTCATCAAGGTGGCCAACGGTTTCTGGTGCTATCAGTTGCTCGCCAAAGGCAAGCCGGAAATCATGCCTCTGGCCGACCTTTCCTGGCCAGCCCGCCGGATTCTTTTCCGCGCCCGTCTGGCGCATGCTCTGGACCAATAACCCCCCGGCTTCAAATTTTTTTATAGTCTCCTTTCTCTAAAAAAGGTGGCATCACAGATGGGGATTGATCCCTGTAGAAAAAATTTTCCCTTTGATTACATGACCCAACTTGACTTGCGCCGGTCCGATTGGGGAACATGATATGAAGGTGATTTGCCAAAGTTGCAAATCGTCCTTTCACAATTTTCAACAAACGGAGGAGGAAATGAGCAAGACCGAACAGAATCTGAAAGAGGCCTTTGCCGGAGAATCCCAAGCAAACCGCCGCTATCTCGCCTTTGCCAAGAAAGCCGAGCAAGAGGGCTACAAGCAGGTTGCCAAACTTTTCCGGGCCGCGGCCGAGGCCGAGACCATTCACGCACTCGCCCACCTGAGAACCATGAAGGGAGTCGGCGCCACCGCCGACAATTTAAAGGAAGCCATTGCTGGCGAGACCCATGAATTCACCAAGATGTACCCGGCCATGATCGAGGCGGCCAGGGAAGAAGGCAATCAGCTCGCCGAGCGTTTTTTCACTTGGGCCAACGAAGTGGAGAAGGGTCATGCCGCTTTGTACCAAAAGGCACTGGAGACTCTAGAGAGCCCCACGGAAGCCGATTATTACGTTTGCAGCGGATGCGGTCATACGGCTGAAGGAGAGCCGCCCGAGGTCTGTCCGGTGTGCGGCGCCAAGAAAAGCGCCTACCATCGGGTGGATTGAAGCCCCACACCCAAGTTCACAATATAAAAGGGGCTGCCTGCGGGTAGCCCCTTTTATGTTAAAATTTCGAAATTCACAATTTTGCTTTCTTCCGTCACCTTCAGTCAGTTACGCAGAAAAAACGTTCCATCGGACACCAGGCTCTTCCCTTCTGACCCTTTAAAGGGTAGCCACAACGGGGATTTTCCCGGGGCGCAGTTGGTTCAATTACCATCGTCAACAATGTTCACAATTTTTATTTTCTCAAAACTTCAGCATGCTACCGAGTCTCTCTTCCATCAGAGAGTAAACATCATCGACAATCATCATGAGCTGCTCCGATTCGGCTTTTGGATCTCTTTTAACTCCGTACGGTTATAAAAAACGATCGTCGTGGCATGCATGTTGCGTCATCAAATCGCTATCTGTGGAAGGATTTTCCGGTCCAAATCGCTTCCATCTCAATGGAAGGAGTATAAAATGTCACCGCTTGAGATCTTCGCCGCTGTTGTTGTTGCTCTTCTTGTCGCCTTTTGTGTCGCCATCCTTATTTAAAACTTTTTTCGCTGCCGCCTCGAAATGCTAAAATGAATCTGGAAAACCTCTTTTTCCGATCTCAGACAAGGAGGTGTTTATGGAAGTTCCCTTGGAAATTAGTTATCGAGGCGTGAACAAGTCCGACTTCATCGACGAAATCATCCATAAGCAGGTGACAAAGCTGGAAAAGATGTGTACCTACATGGTGAGCTGCCGGGTCGTCATCGAAAGACGGCAGAAGTTTCAAAAAGTCGGCAATCCTTTTCGGGTGCGCATCGATGTTCGAGTGCCGCCCGGACACCAATTGGTGGCCACCAGGGATTCTACCGAAGGCGATCTGCACGACAAGCTTCCCACCACGATCCGCAGTAGTTTCGATGCCATGCGCCGGCAGCTTCAGGAGCTCATGGAAAAGCAGCGTGGCGGGGTCAAAATTCACCCTCTGGAACAGGAATCAACGGCCCTGGTCACCAAGCTCTTTCCGGAGGAAGACTATGGTTTCCTTCGCACTCTGGACGGCCGGGAGCTGTATTTCCACCGCAATTCCGTTCTGCACAACGACTTTGATCGCCTGGAAATCGGAACCGGCGTCCGCTTCGTCGAGGAGTTGGGTGAAGAAGGGCTCCAGGCCTCAACGGTGCAGATCGTCGATAAACCTGGAGCCCGTGACCGTGAGGGCAAGGCAACCGAAGAGGAATATTTCTCCCATCCATAATCTCGTCATCAATCTCGTCATCCAATGAAGAAAAGCCGGCGATAAATCGCCGGCTTTTTCATATCATCTATTCCATTCTTTTCCAACCGCCTCACATCCCTGGCATTTGCCCTTTGAATTTGATAAGGAATAGGAAATCAAATTCACCAGAGGGAGGCGTATGCCGGAAGTCTACCTGCAAACTGGCCAGGAACATTGCTATGATTCTGCGGGCCATATCATTCCCTGCACCGGCAGCGGCCAGGACGGCGAGTTGCGCAAGGGACTTGCTTTACCCGTACCACGCTTCGAAGTGCAACATGGAGAACTGGTTCGCGATTTCCTCACCGGCCTCACCTGGACCCGTAGTGCCAACTTGGCAGAATTTCCCCTCGCCTGGCAGGAGGCGCTGGACTTCATAACGCAAATGAATGACCAGCAGGTATTCGGCCATGACGACTGGCGAATGCCCAATCGCAGGGAAATGCGCAGCCTGCTCCATTTCGAGACCAAGAATCCTGCTCTCCCCCTGAACCATCCCTTCACCGATGTTATTCTCAATTGGTACTGGACAGCCACCACTGCCGCCATCAACCCGGCCTATGCCTGGTACGTGCACATGGAAGGCGCTCGAATGTTTTACGGTCGCAAGGATCAATTCTACTTGGTTTGGCCGGTTCGAGGGGAGAGCACCCTTCTTCCGGCCACCGGCAGGAAGCACTGCTTCGATTCGGAAGGGAACGAGCGGCCGTGCGCCGGCAGCGGGGAGGACCCGGAAGGGCAGACCGGCATTGCCTGGCCGGAGCCTCGTTTCGAGATGAAGGGAGAGATGGTTACTGATCGCCTGACCGGCCTGCGTTGGCATCGACGGGCCGATCTTGCCGGCGGGCCGGTGAGCTGGCCGGAAGCCCTGAAGGCGGTTTCCGAGCTCAATCGGAGCTCGCCCCATCTCTGGCGCCTGCCCAACATCAACGAACTGGAGTCGCTGGTGGATTGTTCCCGCTTCGATCCCGCTCTGCCGACCGGCCACCCTTTCACCGGCGTCAACGATGTCTACTGGTCCTCCACCACCAGCTTCTTCGAACCAGACTGGGCCTGGGCCCTTTACCTGGTCAAGGGCGCCACCGGCGTGGGGGTCAAGGGCTCAGCCGCCTTTCATGTCTGGCCGGTCACCGGCTAATTGATAAGCCGTTCACAGGTGTCGTAGATGTCCGTGAACGGCTTCCCAAAGGGACAGCTATAATGGCAAGAGGTGTCAACTCGTGAGCACCTCGTTGCTCAACTCGTTGGTGTCATCCGGGCGGATGGGGAAGTGGCGGGCGAGGATCTCCCCCACCTTGCCGATTTCGCCACAGAGGACCTCGGCGGCCCGATGGCTCTTGATGCCTCGGGCCATATCCCGGGCATGGGCTTGGAGGGTTTCTGGCTTGATCTTGTCGTAGATTCCTTTGTCGGCCAGGATCCACACCTTGTGTTCGAAGAGGGAGATGAAGAAAAGCACGCCGGTCGAGTCTCGCGTCCGATAAAGCCCTTTTTCATAAAACGCTTGGAGAGCCCGGGACTGAACCCGCGCCTCGATCCGACTTTCCGGTACGAACAGCCGTTGCCCCGCCGGGGAAAAACGGCTTCCCCAGGCAACCGAGATGGAAAGCAGAACGGCGAGAGGCACGAAGAACCACAAGGAGTCGGCAAAGAACAGGTCCGTCAGGGCAAGGGCGAGCAAGCCGCCCACGAGCGCGCCGGCCAGGAGACGGCCCTCCGGATAGGTGTCGCTCGCGTCCACCACCATCACTGCGATTTCTCCGGCGGTGGTTTTTTCCACCTCTTCGATGGCCGCGCTGATCCGGCCCTTCTCTGCTTCGCTGAAAAAAGTCTCCGCCTTCATCGTAATCGTCTCACCGATCTACCTGTTTCAAGAACAAACGGCCGTTTCAGCTTGAGGGTGGTAAGCGGACACAGGTGCCGGAAATGTTCGTGATCAGAGCGGTCAGCAATACTTTGGTATGCTGACCGCTCTGATCACGAGCGGATGCGATACCTGTGGCCGCCTTACCAACT
>JARRJE010000152.1:0-5309 GCA_037379765.1 Deltaproteobacteria bacterium | reverse complement strand
CCCGCCTTTAAATTCAGCCTTCCAACCGCGCCCTACAAGCGCCCATCTCGCCTTGGCGACTACGAGCCAAAATACTGCCGCCGACTTTAAGCCTTTGCAAATAAAACAGAAAATCTGTCTTGCAATACCAGCGTTTTTTGATAAAACTTTCGACAAGTGTGAGTCTCCTGTTCCCACATACCCCGGGGTTTCGCACTGCCTGGTGAGACATATGCTTTTCAATATTCAGGGGGCTACCTCATGTACTTATTTTGGAGAGGAACCAGCATGAAGCTGTTTACCATAATCAGCATCACCTTGTTGGTTCTACTCAATGTCGCTTACGGGGGCGAAATATCTACAGCGAATCGACCCGAGCACTGGGCCAAGCCGATGCACGTGAAGGGCGTCCCCAATCTTCACAAGGTCTCGGATTCGTTATATCGAAGCGCGCAACCGTCCGCAGAAGGTATGGCTAACCTCAAAGCTATTGGAATCAAGACCATCGTCAATCTGCGGTCATTTCATTCGGATCGAGACGAAATCGGAAACTCAGGATTAGCCTATGAACATATTCACATGAAGGCCTGGCATCCTGAAGAAGAAGATGTCATTAAATTCTTGAAGATAGTTACAAATGCGAAACGTACCCCGGTTTTGGTCCACTGCCAGCATGGGGCGGATCGTACCGGAATCATGTGTGCTCTTTACCGTGTTGCAGTTCAAAACTGGAAAAAGGAAGAGGCCTTACGCGAGATGACGCAAGGTGGATTTGGATTCCATAAGATATGGGAAAATTTGCCAAGTTGGTTCGAGAACCTGGATATCGAAGCAATCAAGAAGAAAGCCGGAATCAATTCCAACAAAGAACCGATGAATTCACCTGACAAGAAAGGGCTGCGCAGTTTATTGTAGGAGATCCTGTCATTGGTGGTTTTACTGACTACCTATATGGGCGCACCAGCCGTTATTAAATCGACTCCCTGGCTCTTTCCTTCCTTTTGAAGCAACTTGCAGCAACCGGCTGCCTTCTTCAAGGTCCTATTTTTACAATAAAAGAAGAACGGTTTTTTGGACGTAGATGAATCGGTCCTCCTGTGCTAATCTAAATAATGCCGGAATGGAAGCCCCGGATATCAAGCGACTGAATGAGTTTGAAAAAGAGATTCAGCGCTTGAAGTAGATGGACGCTGATTTGAGCTTGGAAAACCGAGTCCTCAAGGACGTCGTTGAAAAAAAGATCGGCTGAGAAAAGAGAGCTTGCGGATTTTGCCATCCAGGCGCATGGCATGAGTATTCGTGTACATGCGTGGTATTCAATTTAAGCCCCACGGTTTATCGCTATCAGCCTGATGAGACAAGAGATGAGCTGTGACCCAGACATTGCAGGAACTGGCAGAACACTATCCACGTTATGGTTTTGGCAAGATCCAACCCTCCAACTGGACCTCGATACTTAACTCGACCATTACAACACCCACCGTCCACGCCGGGTCACCGGTATATGGGAAAGCGCCCCTTGAGACCATCAACAACGTTCTTCAAAACGCAAGACAAGAAGGTTAGTCGCACAACTTTATTTTTGAAAGTGGAGATTTATGGTACTAATCTTTACTTTCGTCTCAAGAATCAAATGTGTTTTGTATGATAATGGGAAGTTGTTTATGTTTAAAAGACTGACTGCCAGATACGGGATACTGATAACTACGATTATTGGCTCTGTAGCATGTATCGTAGCTTCTATGGGTATTGCCGGAACAATCTGGTCTTTGGTAGGTTTGCCAGATCTAGGCGCACTTCTTGTCGTAGCATTTATTTGTCCGGCTATTATCGCTCCCATTGTTATTAGTTCTTTATGCCGCCTTAACGAAAATATTCGTGAAAACGAGGAATTTATGGAGCTCGTTTTCGATGCTATTCAAGACGGTGTCAGTGTCCTTGATAAAAATCTTAATGTTGTTCGAGTGAATAAAACTTTACGGGAACTTTATTCACACATGTTGCCATTCGAAGGAAAATATAAATGCTATGAAGTTTATCATGGAAGATCTGAACCTTGTGAAATTTGCCCAACCCTCAGGGCATTAAAAAGTGGCAAGCTGGAAGTTGCTGAAGTTCCCCTGGTAACAAAAGATGGTGTGACTGGGACTCTGGAAATTTTTGTTTTTCCAATGTTTGACAAGGAAGGTAGCGTTAACGGTGTCGTCGAGTATGTGCGCAATATTACAAAACACGTTGAAGCAATAAAAGCTCTTGCAGATAGTGAAAAAAGGTACAAAACTCTTTTTGAATCTGCCAACGATGCAATATTTATCAAGGACATGAATGGAAAAATCCTTGATGCTAATAATATAGCTTATGAAAGTTTGGGATACGATAAAAAAGATCTCATTGGGATGAACATATCCCAAGTGGATCACCCAGATTTTGCCAGAAAAATTCCAGAGCAAATTAAAACATTACAAGAACAGGGCAAGATTATATTCGAGTCGGTTTACAGAAGGAAAGATGGATCAACAATGCCTGTTGAAGTAAGTGCAACTGTAATTAATCTTGGGGAAAATGATGTAATCTTAAGTGTTGTTCGTGATATTTCTCTTCGCAAAAAACTGGGAAAAGAAATCCTGAAAGTGAAAAAGCTTGAAACTACAGGCGTTCTTGCTGGCGGGATTGCCCATGATTTTAATAACATTCTTACTGCTATTCTAGGTAATATAAACCTGGCACTTTCAGACACAAAGTTAAGTGAAGAGACAAAGAGGCGTTTGATAGACTCAGAAAAAGCATCACTCAGGGCCACAGGCCTTACCCAGCAGCTACTGACATTTGCTAAAGGAGGTGCTCCTGTCAAAAAAACATCTTCCCTTGGTAAGATAGTCACTGATTCGGCAAGTTTTGTCCTTCGTGGTGATAAAGTATCTTGTATTTACGATATTCATTCTGATTTGTGGCCTGTAGAAATTGATGAAGGGCAAATAAGCCAGGTAATCCAAAACATCGTTATTAACGCAAGTCATGCAATGCCTGAAGGTGGAAACATTACAATTACTTGTGAGAACGTTAACTCTGTAAGCAGAGAAGGCTTGCCATCCATAAGAGATGGAAGATATGTGAAAATATCTATCCATGATAATGGACTAGGTATGAGTCCCAACGTATTGGAAAAGATATTTGACCCATATTTCACAACTAAACATCGTGGGAGCGGCCTTGGGCTTGCTATATCCCAGTCTATTATACAGAAGCATGATGGCTATATAATGGCAGAATCTAACCTTGATCTAGGTAGTACTTTCACTATTTATCTTCCTGCTTCAGAGAAAAAAGTACAAGCTGAGACAAATTTGCCAGAAGAAATAAAAAAGTTACCAAAAGCAAAAATTTTGCTTATGGATGACGATGAAATGGTTAGAGATACCGGCAGAGAAATGTTGGTTAAATTAGGCCATGAAGTTGTTCTTTCAGAAGATGGCCGTCAAGCTATAGATCTTTATCGTGAATCTTTTATGGAAAATAACAAGTTTGACCTTGTAATAATGGATTTGACTGTCCCTGGAGGAGTAGGGGGAGAAGATGCTGTTCGTGGAATTCTTAGTATTGATCCTAATGCTAAAGTGATTGTTTCTAGCGGATATTCAAATAACCGAATTATGGCAAATTACAAACATTATGGTTTCTGTTCTGCAATTACAAAACCATATCGTATACAAAAACTCTCAGAAATAATTCATCCTTTCATAAGTTGACCGTAATCATCAATCATCATTTTTATCTCTATAAAAATTTACCAAAGTAAAGATTAGTAGATAAGACCTCTATTAATCTTGGTAATTAAAAAAAGTTAAGATTAGCAGAACAGATCTTTACTCTCAGTTTTGCTTAATCTAACATTTTGGTATTAATTTTATCCGAGAGCACTACAAGGTGCACGTGAAGACTCATACAAGACGTTATTCCCAGAGTGGACATTGATTGGGCTTCCGGGTTTCGTGTGGATAATGGGCGCAAGTCTCGCGCCGGACTCTATGATCCTTTCATTGGTGAGTTTACCGACTGCCTATATGGGCGCACCAGCCTTAAAATGACTCCCAGGCTCTTTCCTTCCTTCTGAGGCAACTCGCAGCAACCGGTTGCCTTCTTCGAAAGATTTTCTTTACAATAAGAGAAGAACCACAAAAACTTAATCACCATTTCCTATTCGTTTTTTCTGCATTTTTTCCAACAAGCTGTCTTTCCTTGCGGGAGGGAAATCCCTTTTCCCCGGCAGTTTGATAGAGCAATATTTTTCTCGCAGCCAGGCCAGTGCGTACAGAAAAGATTCATCCTAATCTTTCACGGAGGCAAATCATGGCAGTTGCAACTATGGAAAAAATGAACGGCGTCGATGTCAGCGCTCTGAAACAGGTGATGAAGGACGTGGCGGCAAACCCGGACCACGGTAAGGTGAAATTCATGGCCGCCACCAACTGGCTGGGAAACGGCCCCAAATCGGAAACATCCATCTCTTCCTACGAGATCGGCGGCAAGACCGTGGCCAAGGATTTCAAAATCCTCATTGATGAGCCCCTGGAGCTGTTGGGTACGAACACCGCCCCCAATGCGCAGGAAGTCCTGATGGCGGCCTTCAATGCGTGCGTATTGGCGACTTACGTGGCGGCCTGCGCCATGAAGGGCGTCAAAATCGAGAGTCTCAGGATTGAATCCGACGCCGAGCTGGACCTGCGCGGTTTTTTAGGCGTGGATGAATCAGTCATCCCTGGCTATCCCGAGATGCACTACAAGGTGCACATGAAGGCCGACGGCAGCCGGGAGCAGTTGGAAGCAATCCACGAATTGGTCAAAAAGACCTCGCCCAACTACTACAATCTGTCCAAAGCCATTTCGTTGAAGTCGGAACTGGTGATTGAATAGGCAGGCGAGCCGATGGGGGGCCCTTCCGGCAGGCCTCCCTCCTCGTTTTCGACGGAGCTCAATCGATAAAGAGACGATTTCTCAGCTTGACCGTCATTTTCTTCCTGCTCACAGCCTTTTCCGACCTCTAATTCCAAACGGATCGGAACCGGAAGAGGGCTTAGCTAGTTTCAATGCGCAAGGCCGCTTGCAGAAGGCGGAGCATTTTCATGAGTGGATCTTTCTTGGAGACCCCAATGCCCGCGTCGATTGTCACCGGGCCGGCCGCCAGGAACTCGTCTTCAGCCAGTATTATCCGGCTCTGCAGGCCCAGAAAGCCGATTAAATAATCCAGCGTGGTTCATATAAGACGTTATGTCCAGAGTGGACATTGATGGCACACGGCTCGAGTATGTCGAAAAGGGCACCGGCGAACCCCT
>JARRJE010000151.1:0-5317 GCA_037379765.1 Deltaproteobacteria bacterium | reverse complement strand
ACAAGGAGCTCGAGGTCTCCACGGTGCAGGCCAAGATCCAGTCCGAGGCCAAGGAGGAGATGAACCGCACCCAGCGGGAGTACTACCTGCGTGAGCAGCTGCAGGCCCTCAAAAAAGAGTTGGGCGATATCGACGAGCGTTCCCAGGAGATTGAAGAGCTGCGCGAGCAACTCGAAAAAGCCCGCATGCCGGCTGAGGTGAAGAAGGAAGGAATGCAGCAGCTCAAGCGGTTGGAGATGATGCACCCGGATGCCTCCGAAGCGGGGATCATCCGTACCTATCTCGATTGGCTCCTCGAGCTTCCCTGGCAGAAAAGCAGCAAGGACAAACTGGATTTGAAGGTGGCCCACGAGGTGCTCGATGCCGACCACTACGGCCTGGAGAAGGTCAAGGAGCGGATTCTCGAATATCTGGCGGTCCGTAAGCTGAACAAAAGCACCAAGGGGCCGATCCTTTGCTTCGTCGGCCCGCCGGGGGTGGGCAAGACCTCCCTCGGCCGCTCCATCTCCCGCGCCCTTGGCCGCAAATTCCATCGTATTTCGCTGGGCGGCATGCGCGACGAGGCCGAGATCCGCGGCCACCGGCGCACCTATATCGGAGCGATGCCGGGCCGGATCATCCAGGGGATCAAAACGGCAGGCACCAACAACCCCGTATTCATGATGGATGAAATCGATAAGGTGGGGGCCGACTACCGGGGCGATCCCTCTTCGGCACTGCTCGAAGTGCTCGATCCGGAACAGAACACCGATTTTTCCGATCACTATCTCAACCTTCCCTTTGATCTCTCCCGGGTGATGTTCATCACCACGGCAAACATGACCGATACCATTCCGCGGGCGCTTCTCGACCGCATGGAGGTCATCCGGATCGCCGGCTACACCCTGGAAGAGAAGATCGCCATCGCCCGCCGTTATCTCCTGCCTCGGCAAATCACCCAAAACGGCATCAAACCCTCTCACTTGAAGATGGACGACTGGACCTTGGAAAAGGTCATTACTCATTACACCCAGGAGGCCGGGCTTCGAAATCTGGAACGGGAATTGGGCAAGATCTGCCGCAAAGTCGCCCGGCGGGTGGCCGAGGGCGGCAAGGGGCCCTATACTATTTCCGAGCGCACCCTGACGAGCTATCTGGGGGCGCCGACCCATCTGCCGGAGGCGGAGCAGGAAGCCATCGACCAGCCCGGGGTGGCCACCGGCCTGGCCTGGACGGAAGTCGGCGGAGAGGTCCTCTATATCGAAGACTCCATCATGAAGGGGCGGGGCAATCTCACCCTTACCGGCCAACTCGGCGAGGTGATGAAGGAATCGGCTCAGGCGGCGCTCAGCTTCTGCCGCTCGCGTCTGGAAGATCTCAAGCTCGAAGAAAATTTCTTCGACGGGGTCGACATCCACGTGCATGTGCCGGCCGGCGCCATCCCCCAGGACGGCCCCTCAGCCGGAGTGACCATTGCCACTGCCATGTACTCGGCGCTTGCCCAAAAGAAAGTGCGGCAGGATGTGGCCATGACCGGGGAGATCACTTTGCGCGGCCGGGTGCTGCCCATCGGCGGCCTCAAGGAAAAAGCGTTGGCTGCCCTGAGGGCCGGGATCAAGCGGGTGCTCATCCCTGAGCAGAACAAGAAGGATTTGATGGAAATCCCCCTCGACCTGCGCAAAAAGCTGAAATTTCTTCCAGTCAAGAACATGGACGAGATCCTGCCCCTGGTTTTCTAAAGGCGTGAATCGTCAATCGTGAAGTCGTGAACTTCAGGTTCGAGGCACAAGGTTCGAGGCTCGAGGTCCGAGATGGGAAAAGTTTTTGAATTCACCCACTCAACTCCCCCCATCCAGTCATCCACTGTCACGATTGACGTTTCACGATGAACCGCTTTGCAAGCGCGTGAGCATGTCGTTACTCGTTACGATTGACGATTTACGATTCACGACTCTCCCTTGAACCTTCAAGCCTGGCCTGAATCGTGAAGTCATGAATAGTTGCGTGACTTGTTACGATAAACGTTTTAGGATAAGCACCTTGCAAGTGCGTGAGGAGTTGCCGTTACTCGTTACGATTTACGATTGACGATCCAAAAACCTCAAGCCTGAAACAGGGAAAACTTGCTCCTCAAAAAATTCTCCGCCATCCTCTTCTTCTCTACTCTCGTAGCGGGTCTGTTTGCCTTCTGGCTGGGGAGCTATGCGGTCAAGCCAGGTGGGCGCCAGACGGCCGCTACCGAGGGAACCACTGTTATCATCCCGGCGGGAACTAACCTCCATGGCATCCGGACCATTTTGGCCAAAGCCGGGGTTATCGAGGATGACATCCGCTTCGTTCTTCTCGCCCGCCTTCTTGATGTTTCCCGTCGGCTCCAGGCAGGGGAATACAAGTTTGCTCCCGGGGCCACCCCGGTCGAGATTCTACGTCAAATCGAGGCCGGACGGATTGTTCGCTGGCCTGTTACCATTCCCGAAGGCGCCAATCTCTCTGAAATCGCCGACATCCTGTCCCAGGGTCACTGGGCGGAACGGGAACGATTCCTAGCGCTGGTGCGCAACCCGTACTACATCCAAAGCCTCGGCATCGATGCGGAAACCCTGGAGGGGTATCTTTTCCCGGAGACCTATAATCTGAGCCGGGGGCAAAGCGCCAAGGAGATCATCCGGATGATGGTGGCCCAACTCAGGACGGTCATGACTGAGCTGTGCCCGGGCTTTTCAGCCGAGAATCCCAATACCCGCCCACTTGCGTGCACCAGTTCCTCCTCCCCGCCGCTTACCCTCCACCAGTTGCTCACCCTGGCCTCCATTGTGGAAAAGGAGACCGGCCGCGCCGACGAGCGCCCGCTTATCGCTTGCGTCTTTCTCAACAGGCTGCGGCGGGGGATGCGGCTGCAGTCCGACCCCACCGTGATTTATGGATTGCTGCCCGAGTTCGACGGCAACCTGACCCGCCGGCAGCTCCGCTCGTATTCACCGTACAATACTTACATGGTGAACGGCCTTCCCCCTACCCCCATTGCCAATCCCGGCCGGGCCGCCATCGAAGCCGTCCTCCATCCCTCCCACAATCCCTTCCTTTATTTCGTTTCCCGCAACGACGGCAGCCACCAGTTTTCGGCTACTCTCAAAGAGCACAATCGCGCGGTGGCCAAATACCAAAAAGGTATCAAAACGGCTGCAGGAAA
Organism: Deltaproteobacteria bacterium; assembly: GCA_037379765.1. Taxonomy (GTDB): domain Bacteria; phylum Desulfobacterota; class Desulfobulbia; order Desulfobulbales; family UBA5123; genus JAJYKH01. The sequence continues at coordinate 2,148 of JARRJE010000151.1, read as the reverse complement.
GGAGCGTTGACCAGAGGCTGATTTTCGGATTGAAAAATTGGCTGCTCAAACGACTTTCGATTTCGGCATATATGCTGCAATCACAAGAACTTAATTGCCTAAAAAGGTATATCGAACAATATGGAATAATTTAATATCTTTGGGCTTCATTTACTGAGAAAGCATCGAGGTTAGATAGTATCTGTCTGAGAAAAAATTGGGGAAAAAATATTCAAATACCCTTGACAAAATCCGATTTGAAAAGTAATTGATTAACCTCGTTTATTCAGAGATTCAAGGAATTCTGGGGAAATTCACCATCAAGAAGGGAGTAAGTAAGATGAAGAAGCTCATTTCGATCTTGGCAATAGGCGGGATGCTGATTGTCGGCACCCCCCTTATGAGCATGGCTGCTGAAGAAGAGCAAGAGCCGGGCGATGTGTCTTCTGCCGGTGCGGCTGCCGGTGCAGCTGCCGCAGCTGCTTCAGGGATCGGCATCAGTGCCGCCGCTGTTGCCGGAGTTGCCGCGGCGGTGGTAGGCGCGGTGGCGATTGCGGCTTCCAGCGATGATGGGGGCCACGGCGGCCACGGTCAGTGATATTCCCTTGTAATTAAAAAATGTCTTTTAAAAAGGGCTGCCAAAAGGCAGCCTTTTTTAATTTGACTCTTCCTTTTTCTCCCTGGACAGGCCGAAACCAAAATGGTAAGTCTGCCCTTGCATTCTGCAGATAGCTGCCTCAAGCGTGAGAATTCGTTCGCTGGGCAAGAAGGCAGGCGCGCTCCTTCCTGATTTTCTGAAGGCAATTTCATAATGGACGTTCGTGTGGTCAGTCTATTCCGGTTGAGGAGAGCCGCCGTTTTCGCCTTCCTTTTTTGTCTCGTTGCCTGGCCGGCCGGCCGGGCGCAGGCCGCGTCTCTCAACGATCTGCCGCCTTCTCTTCAGACGAAAGTCCTGTCCGGCGATCTCCCCCCGGAGATTCTCGAAAAATTAGGGCAATCTCCGCATCAGGATTTCAAATCCGAAACCATCGAGAAGTCCTCTGCACCACCACCTGCGACGAGCCCTAGCGGCAAGCTTTCTGTTGATCAGAATGACTTTCAATCCGCGAAGCAGGAGCAACAGCCCGAGAAACCTTCCAAAATCGAGCTGCAATACCGGCAGAGTTACGGCTTGGCTGCTCCTGCTGAGCTGACGGCGCCGGATCAAATCAACATGGGCCAAAATAGCCCGGGCCCCACCTCTCTCTCCGGCAGTGGTTATGGCCAAACCGCGCCAACCGGCACGGTGCAGGGGAATGGCCCGGGCCAACAGCAAAGCATTCAGAGCTCGGGCCCGGTCCTCACCGACGAATTGTGCCAGTACGGGTATGATATCTTTTCCACCGCCAATCCCAAACCGTCCATGCTTGCGGTTCCGGACGGCGGCTACATTCTGGGGCCCGGCGACAGGCTGCGGATCCGCATCTGGGGGTCGGACGAGGATGCCGAATTCACCGGAACCATCGACCGGGACGGCACCATCAATGTGCCCAAAATCGGAATCGTGCCCATCGCCGGCGTCAAATTCAGCGATGCCGAAGGAATTATCAAGCGAGAGGCCGAAAAATACATTCAGGGCATCAATGTCAATGTTTCCCTCGAGGAGCTTCGCAGCCTCGAGATTTATGTCGTCGGCTCGGTGGCCAATCCGGGTTTGCATCTGGTCCCGGCCTTCTCCACGGTCCTGGACGCCCTGGTTGCGAGCGGCGGCATTCCGAAAACGGGCTCTCTTCGGAAAATCGAGCTTTATCGGGGGCAAAAGCTTCTTCGTTCGATCGACTTGTACGACTTGCTCCTGAAGGGAAACCGCAAGGCGGACATCGTCCTCGAGAACCGGGATGTGATTTTCGTGCCCCGTCTCCGGAAGACGGCGGCCGTGGTCGGCTCGGTTGCCGAAGAGGGAATTTTCGAGCTGAACGGAGAAAAAACCGTGGGCGACCTGCTGGCCCTGTCCGGCGGGCTGCTGCCGCAGGCCGATTCCGGCCGGATCTACCTTCGGCGCTATCTGGACAACCGGAAATTTGCCATTCAAGATATCGATACCGCCAGGACCAAAGACTGGCAGAAGATCCCGATCAGAGACGGCGATCTTCTCGAGTTGCGCTCCGTTCAGATGAAGATGCCCCAGAC
>JARRJE010000150.1:0-7282 GCA_037379765.1 Deltaproteobacteria bacterium | reverse complement strand
CTTGCAAACGCCTGAAGGTCTTGACAGCTGAGGAAGACCTGGTGGGCCCGAAAGGACTGACCAATTTCCTCAGCCAATGGGGTTATCAACCGGTCGAGGCGGGCGCCGGCGATGACGCCTGGCGACTCCTGGAAGAAGCCCACGAGGTTCCCCCGGCTGTCCTTGACTGGGACCTGCCCGGCTTGAGCGGCATCCAGATTTGTCAGCAGCTGCGGGTCCGGCCGGCGGGCACTTATGTTTATGCCATCCTTATCAGCGCCCGCAACAGCACGGAAAAACAAGGCCTGGCCCTTGGTGACGGAGCCGACGACTACCTGCCCAAACCGGCCAAGCCATCGATGTTGCGCGCCCGGCTCAGCGCTGGCCGCCGGATCATCGAAACGGCCTTTGGTCAAATTTCCCCTCCCGCCTCCTCGGTCTGATGTTTTCCTCTATGTCTTGCTATCGCGGCGTTCTTTTCGATTTGGACGGCACCCTGCTGGATACCCTTGTCGACCTGGCAAACTCTATGAATGCTGCCCTCGACCGCATGGGTTTTGCCGGCCATTCGGTAAAGGCCTACCGCTATTTCGTGGGCGACGGCTCTGAGATTCTGGCCCGCCGGGTACTTCCGCCTGCCAACCGCGACGAGGAAACCGTAAGCCGTTGCATTGCCGAGTTTTTTGCCGAATACAGCCGGCGCTGGGATGAGCACACCCGGCCCTACCCCGGGATCCCGGAATTACTGGATGGCCTAACCGGTCGGGGAATCAAGATGGTCATCCTTTCCAACAAGAAGGATGAGCTGACGAAACTGACCGTGGCCAGACTTTTGCCATCGTGGCATTTTGACACAGTAGCCGGCGCCAAGCCAGACGTGCCCAAGAAACCGGATCCGACCGCAGCCCTTCTACTGGCCGAGGGCCTGGATCTGCATCCGGGGGAAATTCTTTACCTCGGCGACACCAATACCGACATGAGGACGGCAGTGAGCGCGGGCATGCATCCGGTGGGTGCTCTTTGGGGATTCCGCACGGAGGAGGAGTTGCGGACAAGCGGCGCCCGCAATGTCATTGCTCGACCGCAGGACCTGCTCGCCTTTTTCTGATTTCGGAAAGGGCATTCCACGCCAGGCGTCGATAAAGGCCCCGGTTAGGAAGGGAGTGACAATATAAGAAACTTATTTGATAAAAAGGGGACCCTCCATTGAGGGCCTTGTCAGGAGGAAAGGCGCTCCACTTCCTTGAAACGTCTAATGGCACAGGCCATTTCAAAGGCCTTTTCCTTGCCGTGCTTGGAAATGGAAACCGAGGTCTTGCCCTGCTTGCCCAAACCGTCCACCCAACTCACCTCGAATCGGTTCAGCTTTTCATTCAGGCGAACTCCGACCACCCCGGTACTGGTATCGCTGACAGTGACGATATGTTGGTCGGATCGCCGCTTACCAAGCTTGATCTCGGTTTCGTCCCGCCAAGCGAGAGCGGAAAGCAGGCTGGAATATCGTCCGCCGCACTTGCCGTCAGAAAAGAACTTGGAGTGGGTCTTACCGAAATAGCGAACCCTGACATACCAACCATGGGTCCTTTTTTCCTCTTGGTCTATTCTTGCGATATCCTTATGTTTTTCTAGCAAGAGCTTTTTACCCATCTCCTTCCCCCCTGTTTGTACTACCTCTTCGGTGATGCCAGCCCAGATGTTCATAAGAGTAAAAATAAAAGAAAAATCTTGCTCTTAGAATGGGTTAGGTCTACCGCATCGCTCTTTCTGCGGCGCCATTCCTCTGTAATCGCCTGTTTTTGCAACAGAAATGCTGTTTTTGCTTATTCCCCCAAGAAATGAAGACGCGGTATTATAAAAATTCGCCATGGTTCTTGCAAGCCCCTTTTGGCTTGCTTCTGCAGGCAGTCGACTTCTGAGCCTGGACACCATGGCCATTTTGCAAAAACTCAAAACGGTTGTTATAAGATCTCCTGGGAATCGTTGCCCGTTTGCGAGCACCGGACGGCTGTCCATGGGACCGGAAGCAGACAGCCGAAAGCTTCAAATCCTATGTCATCGAGGAGGCCCATGAGCTACTGGAAGCAATTGATGGGAACGATCCCGCTCACATCTGCGAAGAATTAGGGGATCTCCTCTTTCAACTGGTCTTTCTCGCGCGTCTTTATGAAGAAAAAGGGCTGTTCGGGATGACGGATGCGATCCAGGCCATCTCTGCCAAGATGGTTCGGCGCCACCCTCATGTCTTCGGAGACCTCAAGGCAGGCAACGACGAGGAGCTACGGCGTCGCTGGCAAGAAATCAAGGCCCGGGAAAAGGGAGTCCGAAAAATAAACCACCTGACATCTTTGCCCAGAAGCCTCCCGGCCCTCCGTCGAGCACAGCGGGTGGCCGAACGGGCGGCCAAAGCAGGCGGCAGCCGGCAGACTCTTACGGAATCTCTATGCAGACTGGGGCAAGAAACAAAGAAAGCCACAGAAGCGGCGCAACGGCAAGAGAAGGCGGTTGCGGCTATGGGCAACCTGCTTTTGGCAGTGGTGGAGGTCTGCCGCTTGACCGGGATCAATGCGGAAGAGGCACTTCAGGCTGCTACCGACCAAGCCATCAGCCTTCATCTCGCCGAGGAGGCCGGCGGGCAATCCCCCGTCAAATAAGCAGAAAAGGATTGACACCCCCTGCCGACCTGTGTTATCCATGCCGTTTATCCTGATCGCCTCTATGGGCGATCCACTCCTTGCTCTCAGGAGAAAACCAAGCCGAGGGCCATCAGACCAGAAGGAGCAAATTCATGCGCAATTACGAAACGATTATCATCATCAAGCCTAATGTCGCCGAAGACGGCATCGCCGCCGTTCTCGACCGCACCCAGGGGATCATTGAAGGCGATGGCGGTTCAGTCGCCAAGATTGACAAATGGGGACTCCGCAAGCTGGCCTATCTCATCAAGAAAGAGCAGCAGGGTTATTATGTGCTGATGGAGTTCACCGGCACTCCTCAGGCGGTGGCTGAAATGGAGCGTATCTTCAAGATCGATGACCGCATCCTGAAGTACATGACGGTCAAGCTGACAGCCCTCTCCGCGCCGCAGACTGAGGAAGAAGAAAACCCGGAAGCCGTTGAAGCCTCGGAAGCGGAAGAATAGCCTGACTGCATCGCTCTTTCCACCTCTCACTTGAAGGAGAAAAGCTGTGGCACGAAAAATCTTCAGCCGGCGTAAAGTCTGCCGGTTTTGTGCAGATAAGTCTTTGGTTATCGATTATAAGGAAGTCAAGACCCTGAAAAATTTCGTCACCGAGCGGGGCAAAATCATTCCTCGCCGGATTTACGGCACTTGCGCCAAGCACCAACGGGAGCTGACCGAGGCGATCAAGCGGGCTCGCCAGATTGCTTTGATGCCCTATTCCGGCTCACCGCAAATATAGCCAATTCGCTATGCCGGACGCTGGCGTGGGAGAACGGTTCGCCGGCCGCGACTGGTTGCAGGCAATCCTGATCACCGGGGCCGTTCTCAGCTTTCCCCTTATATTGCCCGGCGCGCTCGGCGGGCTGCACAGCCTGATTCCGTTACCGGTCTTTTATTACTTGATTCGGGCCGGTCGCCGGCAGGGCGCTTTGATAGTTGCCGGGGCGTTGTTGTTGACCGCAGCCTTTTCTGTAAGTCTTGGGGTTAGCTGGTATATTGCGATTCCCGTGGCGCTGGCGCCCCTCGGCTATATTCTGGCCAGGGCCGCGCAAAAAAACGAGTCGCCGTTGTGGGCGGGATTATCCGGCATTTTGTTTCTCGGCGGGCTTGTTCTCGCCTTCGGCCTCTTCCAGTTACTTTTCGGCCAAGGCAATCCTTACACGGCCTTGGTGGGCAGCATGGAGCACGGGCTGGATACAGCCCGCGAATTCTATCAGAAATCGACAGAGCTTCCGCCAGAGACCCTGAAGGAAATCGAAACGATTTTCGCCGGGCTCAAGAAGTTGCTCCCTAAGGTGCTGCCGGCGTTGTTGGCGACGACGGTTCTTGGCACAGTCTGGATCAACTTGGTGGTTGGCAACTGGCTGTTGCAAAGAGGGACGGGAGAGGCGCCTTGGCCCCCATATCATCGGTGGCGGCTCCCCGAAGCTCTTGTCTGGGGTGTGATCCTGGCTGGAGCTGCAATGTTGCCGCCAGCGCCGCTGCTGAATCTGCTCGGTCTGAACCTGCTTCTCAGCCTAGGCCTACTTTATTTCTTCCAGGGCCTTGCGGTATTGGCATTCCTGCTCGGCAGATGGTCCGCACCCTGGCCCCTGCGGGCAGCCATCTACTTTTTGTTGTTCTTTCAAGTCTATGGCATTTTGATGGTGACGATTCTCGGTTTGATCGACATTTGGGCAGATTTCAGAAATCGGAAGTCCAAAACGGATCATCCGAAATAAAAAATTACCCTTTTCAGATCCAGAGTGGAGGCATGAAATGGAGCTCATTCTCAAAGAAACGATCGACAATCTCGGCGAACTCGGAGATATCGTCAAAGTAAAGCCTGGCTACGCGCGGAACTACTTGCTGCCCCGGGGCATCGCCGTTATGGCGACCAAAGCCAATTTGGCCATGCTGGCTCAGCAGAAAGAAGCGATCGATGCCCGCAAGAAACAAGCCCGGCAGGAAGCCGAGGCAATAGCGGCCAAACTCGAGGGCATCACCGTCACCATCAGCCAGCGGGTGGGCGAGGAAGACCGGCTCTACGGCTCTGTCACCTCGGCCGATATTGCTGAAAAACTGGCTGAACAGGGTATCGAGATCGACCGCAAAAAGATCGTGCTCGATGAGCCGATCAAGACCTTGGGCGAAAAGGCCGTGCAGGTCAAGGTGGGCTATCAGACAACCGCCAAGCTCAAGGTGGAGATCGTTCCTCTCGCCACCGAGTGAGGAATCAACTCCGGTCGCCCCCTCAGGCAAATTTGCTGAACTCCGGCAACCTCGAGAGTGTTCCGGAATCCTCCCCAGTTGCGGTGGGGCTGGCGCTCTCCTCAAAGTTCGTTGTCTGGGGTGGCAAAAAAATAACCAAAAGGAGCTGGTTGCCGGCTCGGCAGAACCTCTCCGGATTCACCGCAGAAGCGGTATTTTAAAAGCAATTCAACATTTGCCCGACCGCGATCTCCATGGAGCCCGGCCCCAAACCGATCTCGCCACTGCATCGCCTACCTCCGCAGAATCTGGAAGCCGAACAGTGCGTCTTGGGATCCATCCTCCTGCAACCGGGCATGCTCATCAAGACTCTTGAGCTGCTCTCTCCCGATGATTTCTACCGCGACGCCCACAAGGAAATTTATACGGCAATGCTGGCCCTGTTCGAAAAGAACGAGCCGCAGGATCTCATCACCGTCTCCAACCTGCTCAAGGATCGCAACAAGCTGGAGAGCATGGGCGGGCCCGCCTACCTGGCGACATTGACAGATATCGTACCGGTCGCCTCCAACATTGTTCATTACGCCCGCATCGTGCGGGAAAAAGCGATCCTCCGCCGCCTCATTCAGACTACCACTGAAGTCGCCTCCCGCTGCTATGAGGAACAGGACGACATCGATAATCTTTTGGAGGAGGTGGAGCAAAACGTTTTCGAGATCTCCCGTTCCAAGAGCGGCCAGAGCTTTTACCCACTCAACACGGTGATGAAGGATACCTTCAAAAACGTAGAGAAACTCTTCGAACGCAAGGAACTGATCACCGGCATTCCCACCGGCTATGACGATTTCGACAAAATGACCGCTGGTCTCCAGCCCTCCGATTTGATTATCCTGGCCGGCCGGCCCAGTATGGGAAAGACCGCCCTGGCTATGAACATCGCTCAACGCTCTGCCTTGCATTTCGGTACGCCGGTGGCCGTCTTCAGTCTGGAGATGTCCAAGGAGCAGCTCGGAATGCGGATGCTCTGTTCGGAAAGCCGGGTGGATTCCCACCGGCTCCGCACCGGCTTTCTCAAGGACCAGGACTGGCCCAAACTCACCAAGGCAGCAAGCGCCCTGATGGAGGCCCCCATTTACATCGACGACACACCGGCCCTGTCGGTTTTGGAAATGCGGGCCAAAGCCCGCCGCCTCAAGTCGGAGCACAACTTGGGCCTGGTAGTGGTTGATTATCTGCAGTTGATGCGGGGACGGAACAGCACGGAGCGGCGCGAACAGGAAATCAGCGAGATCTCCCGGTCTCTCAAGGCCATGGCCAAAGAGTTGCACGTGCCGGTGATTGCTCTCTCCCAGCTCAACCGCTCCCTGGAAAGCCGTCCCAACAAGAGGCCGCAGCTCTCCGATCTCCGCGAATCAGGAGCCATCGAGCAGGACGCGGACCTGATCTGCTTCATTTACCGAGATGAAGTCTACAACAAGGCAGAAGACAATCCCAACCGGGGCACCGCCGAGGTCATTATCGGCAAACAGCGCAATGGCCCCACCGGCACCGTCCATCTGGCCTTTCTCGACCAGTACACGTCCTTCGAAAATCTCGCCCATCAGGACAACCTCAATTGAGTCGCTGACGGCATTTTCCTTTCTGCCTCTTTTCCATCCCAGCCTGCGGAAGAGTTTGCCGCACCCGACAAAAAGGGTTAGAATCGGGCATTCAACGCTCGAACATTCTTGTGGATTTCCGCGAGACGCCAGACCGCCAACTGGATTTCTCGGCGAGCAGAACCAACCCTCTCGAAATTTTTATCCGACAGGATCATTGACGCATGGCAACCGAAAGCAGATACAATTTTGCGGCCATTGAGCAAAAATGGCAGGAGAGATGGCTCCATGATAAGTCTTACAAGGTATTAGAGGAGTCTGGCAGGGAGAAATATTATCTTCTGGAGATGTTCCCCTACCCTTCCGGCCGCATCCATATGGGCCACGTCCGCAACTCCACTATCGGCGATGGGGGGGCCCGCATCACGCGGATGAAGGGATTCAACGTGCTTCATCCCATGGGCTGGGACGCCTTCGGCCTACCCGCTGAGAATGCGGCGATCAAGAACAACAGCCATCCGGCGGTGTGGACCTACGAGAACATCGCCTACATGAAAAAACAGCTTCAGGGCATGGGCTTCAGCTACGATTGGGACAGGGAGCTGGCCACCTGCGATCCAGCCTATTATCGGTGGGAGCAGCTTTTTTTCATCAAGATGTACGAAAAGGGGCTGGCTTATCAGAAAAAGACAACAGTGAACTGGTGCGAGACCTGCCAGACGGTTCTCGCCAACGAGCAGGTAATCAATGGCACCTGCTGGCGCTGCGATAACCTGGTGACGCCCAGAGAGATGAACGGCTGGTTCTTCAAGATCACTGCCTATGCCGAGGAACT
>JARRJE010000149.1:0-8996 GCA_037379765.1 Deltaproteobacteria bacterium | reverse complement strand
CTTCCAGATAGCGGGCTTCTGTCTTCTCGATGATCTCGGCCGGCAGCGGCGGGGGCGGCGGGGTCTGGGGCCAGTCCAGGGACAGAAGGTAATCACGCAGGAACTGCTTGTCGAAGCTCGGCTGGCCTCCGCCCGGCCGGTACTGGTCCTCCGGCCAGAACCTGGAGGAGTCGGGGGTGAGCACTTCGTCGATCAGCATGAGCCGGCCCGCCTCGTCAAGTCCTAACTCGAATTTGGTGTCCGCGATAATGATCCCCTTGCTCCGGGCGTAGTCGGCCGCTCTCTCGTACAGCCGAATACAGATGTCGGCGATGCGGCGGGCCTCCTCCCGGCCCAGTATTTCTTCCATCTTTTCCATGGAAATGTTCTCGTCGTGCAGCCCCAGCTCCGCCTTGGTAGAAGGAGTAAAAAGCGGCCGGGGGAATTTCTCTGACTCTTTCATGCCCTCCGGCAGCTCCACCCCGCAAACGGTGGTGCTCTGTTGATAGGCCTTCCAAAACGAGCCGGAAAGGTAGCCGCGGACGATGCACTCCACCGGCAGGGGCTTCGCCTTCTTCACCAGCATGCTCCGCCCCCGGAGCTGCTCCTGATAAGGCGCACAGGCTGTCGGGTATTCATCGACGTTCGCGGTGAGCAGATGATGGGGCACGATGTCCTTGAGGTAATCGAACCAGAACAGGGACAGGCGCGTAAGCACCTCTCCTTTGTGAGGAATGGGTTCGGCCATCACCACATCGAAGGCGGAAATCCGGTCGGAGGCCTTGAGTCTTTGCCCTATCTCCCGGGCGGTCAGGTCCGGCGGAACCACCTCTTCATATCATTTTTCGTAAAGAATTTCATCACCGGCCGGCCGTGGGGACAATGAGAAAAGACGCCGGCATCTTCGATCTGCAGGAGCAGATGCGCCATCTCTTCTTCCTTGAGTGGCTGGCCGGCTTTGATGGCCGCTTTGCAGGCCATGGTCGCCAGAATAGAATCCAGCCGGCCGGATGCGCCCCGCCGTTCCCCCTGATCGCCGGCGCGGTAGCGGTCGAGAATATCTCCAAGCACTTCCTCGGGCGGCAAGTGGGCCAGAAGAGCCGGCAGCGCTTTGAGGATGTAGCTGCCGCCCCCGAAATCCTGCAGCTCGATGCCCAATTGGGTGATCTCCTCGCCGTATTTGCCGAGCAGCTCGATTTCCTCCGGTCCCAAAGTGAGCATCTTCGGAAAAAGAAGAGTCTGGCTCGCCACCTGACGGCTCCGGGCTTGGGCTTGCAGCTGCTCGAAAAGCAGCCGTTCGTGGGCGGCATGCTGGTCGATCACCACCAATCCGCTGCTGCTTTCAGCCAACAGGTAGGCATGAAGAAGCTGTCCGACCAGCCGAAAACCCGAGGCTGGTTCGGCACCTGCTGCCGGTGGGGGAACAACGGCAGGCTTCTCCTTGCGGCTCTCTCCCGAGAGGATTTCCGGCCTCGGCGACAAAACGGCCGCTCCTGAAGCCATCGCCCCGGAGACTGGTTGCTGCGATGTGGGAGCCGGCTCCCTTTCTCGGTCCCCTGGTGGCGAGCTTTTTCCGTCCTGGACCAGGGGCGCCTCCGGCTCCCGGAGCTGGAAGGAAGGGAAGAAAGGCTGGCAGTGCTCCGGCTCGGTCTTTACCTCCTGCCGGTCGCGGGAAGCCGCCGGCACAACAAAAAGAGATTTTTTCAAGGCCTGCTGATATCCGGCCATCGCCCCGGAGACCGCAGCTCCGACCTGCTGATGGAGCCGGCCGGCCTGGCGGAAACGAACCTCGTGCTTGGCAGGGTGGACATTGACATCCACCTCCGCTGGCGGCAGCTCCAGACAGATCGCTCCGGCCGGCCGCTGGCCTTTCATCACGAAATTTCGCAGCCCTTCAGCCACCGCATGGGTCAGCAACCGGTCGCGCACCGCGCGCCCGTTGACGAATAGCATGAGCCGCGCCGACCTCGGGGCCTCTTCGGGAGGCAGAAGAAAACCTGTAAGCTGAAGTTCGTGATCATCGGCCGTGACCGCGATCAACGGCCCCTCCATCTTTGGCGCCAGAAGTCGCTTGAGGCGCTGCTCCAGGGAATCGACACCAGCAGGCAGAACCAGGACTTCCCGGCCGTTCATCGAGTAAGTCACGCCCTGTGCCGGCCTGGCCAGGGCGTAGCCCTTGACCACGTCTTCGATGTGGGCCAGCTCGGTCTGGGGAGTTTTGAGAAACTTCCGACGAGCCGGGACGTTGCCGAACAGATCCCGCACTTCCATTACCGTACCGCGGCTGCAGCCCATTTCATGGACCTTGACCACCTTGCCGAAGCTGACCTCTGCCCGGGTGCCCAGAGCGGCTCCCTCCGGCCGGGAGGTTATGGCCAGACGCGAGACCGAAGCGATGCTGGGCACCGCTTCTCCTCGGAATCCCAGAGTCCGGATGGCCCCGAGCTGGTCTTGACTGCTGAGCTTGGAGGTGGCGTGCCGCTCGATGCAGAGCAGAACATCATCCTCATCCATGCCCTCGCCGTCATCGACGATACGAATGAGACGGGTCCCACCCCCCTCCACCTCGATGGTGAGCTGCCGGGCCCCGGCATCGATGGCATTCTCGAGGAATTCCTTCACCACCGAGGCGGGACGCTCCACCACCTCACCGGCCGCGATCTGATTGGCCACCTGCTCGGAAAGAATCCTGATCTTGGACATGGTCGGAGTCAGCCGCGTTTTGCGTGCAAATCGGTTATCGTTAAACGTTCAGCAGTGCCCCAGATGTGCGCAAGCAGGCTGGCGAGCCAGAGTCGGCCTCTGCGAGTCAGCCTGATCGCGCAGATGGGGTGCTGCTGAACGTTTTATAGGATGTCTTCGATGTTGACCTGCAGCCAATGCGCATCCCACCATTCCACCGGATCGACGAAAATGCCATTGACCAGAATACTGAAATGGAGATGGTCGCCGCCGGCCATGCCGGTAGCGCCGGAGAGCCCGAGGAGGCCGTCGTGCTCGACCAGGTCCCCCGGCTTGACCTTGATCTGGCTCAGGTGTCCATAGAGGGTGAACACCCCTTGGCCATGATCGACGATGACGGCGTTGCCGTAAAGCCCCAGGTAGCCGGTGAACACCACCCGCCCACGGTTGGCAGCCTCCACTTGTGCATGGCGGACCGAGGCCAAGTCCACGCCCAGGTGATATTCCTCGTCGATCTTTTTGCCCTTGTAATAGTAGCTGCGATCATCGGCAAAACTGGAACGGCGGCTGCTCCTGGCCATTCGAGAGAAGACGCCCTTCCACAGCCGCTCGGATGCAGATTTACTGCAGATCTCTTTGATCTTCCGATTGTTTTCCTGCCTGATCTTGCTGTTGAGGGTGACGTACTGCTTGACGGGCGTGCCAGCGAGCTGATAATGGAGCAGGAATGCCGGCAGCTTGGCAGTGAGAAAGGAATCGCTGATGTTGATCCGGTCGGGCATGAGTGCCTACCTTTTGAAGATCATGCCCACCGCCGCCTGCGCCTCGTTTCCGGCCCGGTCGACTGCGCTGACATAGGAACTGGTGATGGACTTGGCATTAAAGGGCACGGCCACGTAGGCGACATAGGTGTTTTCTCCCCGTCCGGCCAGGGGGTACCCGGGATTGAAGTGGTCATTGATCGTGACCCCGCTTTTACTGAGAGGTTCATCGGTCTGGTACACCACTACCCCGGTACCGCCGTTTTTGATGTAGCGGGTGGAATCCTTCACGGCGAGCTGTGGTGGTCTGGTGTCGATCACCACCGGAACGGTGAGAGTGGTCACGTTGCCCCCCATCCAGTTCCGCCAGGAGAAGTCACGCGCCGTCACTGCCAGTTCCGCTTTGCCGTCGGCAAAGCCGAGGCTCTTAGGGTCCACTTCAACAGTGGCGTCCAAAAGGTTGGGGCCGGAATGGGCGAAGTAGCCCTGGCGGACAATTTCCTTTTGATACAGAACCGCCTTCTTTTCTCCCTGCACCAGATCGACAACAAGGCCCTGAAGGCCGCTTTTGGCATCGCTCGCGCTCAGGGTGATCGTTTTTTTGTTCCCGAGAAAATCGGGCTTCTCCGCCAGGACCACCTTCGGCTGCTCGCCTTCGAACAGCCTCACCCCAACGGCGATGGCCGCACCCAGGATCAACAGGGCGATGAGTAGAACCGCCAGCGGCATCCCTCTCCTGGTTTTTTTATCCGCGGGATAAGTCATGAATCAGTTTCCTCCGGTCAAAGAAATTATGGGAAAATAAGAGAAAGAACGGCAGGCATTGGTGTGGGCATACCCGGAAAAGATTGCAAAACGCTACTACCATGTTGCCGGCAAAAAAGGTAGTATGTGCGAGATCGCGCCACGTTCAAGGGTGAGGCAGCGGTTGGAAATGAATGATCCCGGGAGCCGGTCACAGCCCTGCTGATCATAACAGACTCACAGTGGGCTGGCAACAAAGGGCCTGGCCCGGGCAGTGTTTTCATGGGAGAGCAACTGCAAGGCAATTTCCATACGATCGTCATCGGTGCCGGTCCGGGCGGCCTCGCCTGCGCCACTGCCCTCGCCCGCAACGGCAAAGAGGTGCTGCTCCTCGAACGGCAGCGGGAAGTGGGTCATAAGGTGTGTGCCGGCGGCATCACCTTGTCGGGGTTGTCCGGACGGCTCCCGGCCGAGCTTATTGAGAAATCCTTCCAGCAGCAGCATATCTTCTCGCCGACCCAACGGATCGTTCTCCGGGCGCCAGACCCCATCGTCTCCACCGTCGACCGCCGAAAACTGGGGCAATGGATGCTCGCTCAGGCCCAGGCCGCCGGTGTGGTGGTCATGACCTCTACCCGGGCTCTTCGGGTTGAGAAGGGATACGTAGAAACCAGCGCCGGCCGGTTCTCCTTTCGCTATCTGGTCGGGGCAGACGGCAGCAGCTCTCTGGTGCGGCGAAGCCTGGGTCTGGCCAGTGAACAGGTCGGTACCGGTCTTCATTGCCTGGTCCCGGGAAATTTTGATCGCATGGAGTGGCACCTGGATTACGATCTTTTCCGTAACGGCTATGCCTGGATCTTCCCCCGTCGGGGTGCCGCCTCGGTGGGAGCATATGCCTCCCGCCAGGGGGTTCAGCCCCGTGAGCTTCTTCGCTGTCTGCAAGAGTGGGGAAAGCGGCAGGGAATCGAGCTCCGCGAGGCCCGGCTTCAAGCCGCCCTCATCAACTTCGATTACCGGGGATGGCGGTTCGGCAATGTCTTTCTGGTCGGTGATGCCGCCGGCCTCGCCTCCGGCCTGACCGGAGAAGGAATCTACCCCGCCGTTTTGTCAGGGGAAACGACGGCAGCCACCATCCTCGACAGCCGGTACCGGTCGCAGCGGTTGGAGCGCCTTATTGATAAACACTTAAGGCACCGACGTGTTCTCCATTTTCTCCGGGGCAGGCTGGCCTGCCGGCTCAGCATGGAGACGTTCATTTTCGCCCTGCGCACGGGGGTGGTCAAATTCCGCGCTCTGGAAATGGGTGACTGATTTTGGTGTATGGTTCAAAGAGACGACGAATGGAATGGTTGATTGGTCAGATCATGAAGCCTGAGAATTCTTTAACGAAAACCAGTCAATCAATCGACCGATTCCAAAAACGGAGGTTCAAATGACAGCTCACAAGGGCGGCAAGAGAATTTACGTGTATAACGCGCTTTTTCTGCTCATCTGCGCGGCCATCTTTTTGTTTTTGTGGAACGCGCCCCCGGAAACTACCGCCAAGATGCCCTATGACGGGATTCACAGCCGTTTCTATACGATGGCGAAAAAGGACGCTGAAAAACAATGCGAGGCCTGCCACAACCCGAATGGAGAGGCACCGTTGCCCGCCGATCATCCGCCCAAGTACCGGTGCCTTTTCTGCCATAAAAAGGTGGAACCGAAAAACCGTTGAAGCACGCAAACATAGAAACGCCGAAACGATTCAATGAAGGAATCGATCATCATCCGCCTGGACTCGCCGGCCGCTACCTCTGCTTTCGGCCGTCAGCTGGGCGAAACCGCCCGCCCCGGCGACGTGATCACGTTGGGTGGTTCGCTGGGCGCGGGCAAGACCACCCTCACCCAGGCAATCGGTCAGGGGCTCGAGGTGCCCGCTTCCTGCTACATCACCAGCCCCACGAAGAAGAGCTGACTGAGCTGGGAGTGGAGGATTACCTTTACGGGGAGGGGGTGACGGTGATCGAGTGGCCGGACCGTTTGGGCGCCTTGCTGCCTGCCGAGCGCCTCCACATCGAGCTCCGTCTGGAATCAGCAACTGCCCGTACCGCCAAGGTGACCGCCTTCGGCACTGAGTGGCAGAAACGATTGGCGGGGCTTAAAGTGCTGAGTGTTGAGTGCTGAATGCTCATGGAAGGGACTGCCGGAGCACCGCCGCCAGTTTGTCCCTGTTGATCGGCTTGGTCGGGAAACCGTTCATCTCTGCCTCGTAGCCGGCCTGCTCATCCTGTTTGCGGGCATGTGCGGTAAGGTTTTGGGGCTGTTGAGTTTGGCGATGAGAACTTCATTGGTGGGCATCGGGATCGCCGGTGTAATTTTCACCCCGTGACTGTTTACGGCCCTGGGCCTCGGAGAGATGCGAGCTGCCCGATCATCTTTTCCAGATCGGACAGGAGGAGCCTGACGTCCTTGAGCTCGCCCGCCGTCCCTGCCTTCTCGATTTCGTAAGCCAGGCCGGACAAGGCGGTCAGCCCCAGACTTGCGGCCGCCCCCTTGATGCTGTGGGCGGCCTGACCGGCAGCCTCCCCATCCCCCGTGGCCACGCTCTTCCGGATGCGATCGAGACAGTCTTGTGCGGAATGGAGGAGCAAATCCAGCAGCTCACGCAGCATCTCCTCATCGTCGCCGGCTTGCTCGAGGGCAAATTCCCGGTTCCATCCGAGCTCGGTCATGATGCACCCTCCTGGGACCTGATGGGTTGGCGGCATAAACCTCCCGCAAGACTTACCATTTTTGATTTTGCCTTTCAACAGACAGGACCGCGCTCTTTCCCAAAGGGCAAGCCGGGAAAATACGCCTCCAGTACCCGGCGGATATCAGCCGCCGCCACCATGCCTTCCCGCACCAGCACCGGGTTGCCCCGCACCGTAGTCAGAATGGTGGAAGGCTGTCCTCCCGCGGTAGGGCCTCCGTCCAGGACAAGGTCCGGGCGGCTTCCGAGCTGGGCTATAGCTTCCGTAGCGGTGGCCGCTGGCGGTCTGCCGGAGAGGTTGGCGCTGGTGGCGGTGATGATGCCGCCGCTTTCCGTCGTCAGCAGTCGGGCCGCCGGCAGCGAGGAGATCCGCACTCCGATGGTGCCGGTGCCGGCGGTGAGTATATCCGAAAGGCCTGGTCGCGCCTTGAACAGGAGGGTCAGCGGCCCCGGCCAAAAGCGATCCATCAGGACCTGATAAACGACAGGAATCTCCTTGGTCAGCCGTTCCAGTTGCGCTTCGGAATCAACCAGG
This sequence comes from Deltaproteobacteria bacterium, assembly GCA_037379765.1. Lineage (GTDB taxonomy): Bacteria > Desulfobacterota > Desulfobulbia > Desulfobulbales > UBA5123 > JAJYKH01. The sequence goes on along the minus strand of JARRJE010000149.1, from coordinate 1,561 downwards.
GTCAGAACGGGTTTGGTCGCCGGACGGTTTTTGAGGGCGTACAGGTTGGCCAGGGCCTTCTCCGAAAATGGGTCGACGGCCAGCCCGTAATAGGTTTCGGTGGGGAAAACGACCAGGCCGCCCCTGCCGATGATCCGGGCCGCCTCCGCAAAAGCGGCGGACGACAGAGACCGGATGAGAGCGGCCATGGCGGATCAGACCCGGAGCTTGCGCGCTTTCTCTTCGACCTGGGCCGCCATCTCCCTTTTGAATTCGTCCAGTTTGCGGGCGATGGCCGCATCGTCCAGGGAAAGAATCTGGGCGGCGAGGATGGCGGCGTTTTTGGCCCCGGCCTTGCCGATGCCCATGGTGGCCACCGGAATGCCCGGGGGCATCTGGACAGTAGCGAGCAAGGCATCCAGACCATTAAGAGAAGAGGCGTCGATGGGCACCCCGATCACCGGCAAGGTGGTGTGCGCAGCCAACACCCCCGCCAGATGGGCAGCCATGCCGGCCGCAGCGATGATCACTTGCACTCCCCGCTCTCTAGCGGCGGCGGCCAGTGTTGCCGCCCGCTCCGGGGTCCGGTGGGCCGAGGCCACCGTCGCCTCGTAGGAAATGCCCATGGTTTTCAGAAAATCGATGGCCGCCTGCACCACCGGCAGGTCCGAATCGCTGCCCATGACGATGGCCACTTGTGCGCCGCTCGCCCGACGCAAGGCCTTCTGCCCGATGTCCCGGCGGAAAGTGCAGCCCTGCCAGCTGATCCGCCCCACCGCCTCATAGGCGGCGGCGATGGCCGCCGGCAGGTTGTCGCCAATGGCGGTTACCCCCAGGACCCTGCCGCCGGCGGTCATGATTCGGTCATCCCGGGAGGCTGTGCCGGCATGGAAGATCTCGACACCGGGGATTTGGGCCGCCTCCGTCAGGCCGTGGATCTCATCGCCCTTGCGGTAGGAACCGGGATAGCCGCCGGCGGCCATGACCACGCATACCGTGGGTCGGGGGTCGATCTCGAGCCGAACATCTTCCAGCCGTTCGTCGACCACCGCCTCCATGATCTCCACCAGATCGCTTTGCAGCCGCATCAGCAGCGGCTGCGCCTCCGGGTCTCCGAAACGGCAGTTGAACTCCAGCACCTTGGCCTCGCCGGCAGCGATCATCAGACCCGCGTAAAGCATGCCTTTGTACGGCCTACCCTCGGCAGCCCTGGCCCGGACCGTGGGCAGCATCACCTGGGCCATCACTTGGCGGTGCAGCTCCTCGGTGACTACCGGCGCCGGGGAATAAGCCCCCATGCCGCCGGTGTTGGGACCCCGGTCCCCGTCGAAAATCGCCTTGTGGTCCTGGGAGGTGGGCAGGGGCAGTACGGTCTTGCCGTCGGTAAAGGCGATGAAGGAGGCCTCCTCGCCAGCGAGGAATTCCTCGATCACCACCCGGTCGCCCGCCTCGCCGAAGGCCTTTTCGGTCATGATCTGATCCACCGCCCTGACGGCCTCTTCCGTCGAATGGGCGATGATTACCCCTTTGCCGGCGGCCAGGCCGTCGGCCTTGATGACCACCGGAATCTTCACTTCATCGA
>JARRJE010000148.1:5526-8919 GCA_037379765.1 Deltaproteobacteria bacterium | reverse complement strand
CTTTTTTCCCGCAGGCTGCTGGTTTCCGCTTTTTTTCAGCAGCCTCGTCGCCCAGTTGGCGTAAATGGCGAGGCATGGCCCGATCCACCGCCGCCTCGCAGGTTTCGTACACCTCGGCCGGACATTCGGCGATCTCCCAGCATGGTGCGAGGTTGAGAAGCCGCTTGATTCCCGGGATACTTATCCCAAGATCATGGATCATAGAGCGCAGGCAAAAAATCCATTTGATGTCGTTGGGTGAATACAACCGGCGTGCCCCTTGGTGGTCCGGGCGGACCAGGCCCTCTGCCTCGTAAATGCGCAAAGTTCTGGGATGAACTTCCAAGAGCTTGGCGGCGACGCCGATTGGGTAGATCGGCAGATCAGCCCGCAGGGGCCGGACTTCCGATTTTTTCTTGCCCACCATATCGACTCCTTATCGACTCCTTGGTCAAAAATTAGTGGTCTTCCGAAAGATGCCCCTTGAAGAGGCGCTCGCCCATGAGGAAGCCCATGCCGGCGAGGCCTAAGCCACCGGCGGTAACCAGGATCTCGTGGAGAGACGGGGTGTAGCTGAAGTATTCGGGAAGCCCGACAATGCCCATGCCGTGGAAGTGAGGGACGATCTGGCCGACCACAACCAAGTCGTAGCGCATAAAGAAAATGCCGATGAGGCACGAGGCCGAGGCTATGGCCAGAGTTTTGAGATTCTTGGCCCGGGCCGCCATGATCAGCACGAAGGGGAGCACCATGCCGAGCATGACTTCGCCTACCCAGAAATTGACGGCATAGGGGCCGTTGATAAGGGCCATAACGGCTTCATATTTTCCAGGCGGGTGGCCGGCGATGCCGGAGGTCACTTTCCAGCAGTCGAAGAAAACAAGGACAGAGATGAGGAGGGCCATAAGCTTGGAGGTGGCCTGCAGAGATTTCTTGTAAGGCTCACTCATCTGCCAGCCGTTGGCCCGGTATGCAATCCAGCTGAAAAAGATGATGGCGGCTGCGCCGGACATCATGGCAGAGGCGATAAAGTAAATCGGCATGTAAGGACCGTGCCAAAATTCGCGGCCGGAGAGAAGTCCGAATACGGCCCCTAGATTACTGTGGGCGGCGACACCGGAAATCACCCCGGCCAGACCCAAAAGGCCGGCCTGTTTGTGACGGCCCATTTGGAGCAGTGCGAACTCAACTACCATGAAGAAGAGATAAGCGCCGTACAGAGTGCCCATCCACCAGATGTTGGAGGTGACGTTGGGGGAAAGCATGTTGTAAATGGGCATTCGCCAGGGATTTTCGATCTCGAAGCCGATGACCAGAAACCCGGCGACAATGGTGGTGATCGCCAAGAAGACCGAACGCTTGGCAATCGGCTTCAGCGTCTCGACGTTGAAAACATGACCGATGGAGGAAACGAGACATAGGCCGGTGGAGGTGACCACAAAGAAGACGTAGGTAGCGATGAGCAGACCCCAAGGTACTTCTCGGGTGACGCCGTAAGCCTGTTCATGACCGACCAACAAGGCATGCAGACCGGAGGCTACCCCGAGGGCAGCCAACAGGCCAAAAATGGCGATCATCGTGTTATAGGTGCGGGAGGAGCTGACGGCCAGGCCTTTCTGCTGGGGAAAGGCATTCGATTGGAGGTTATTCATGGGACAAACTCCTTATCTGTTAAATAGCAAGTTACAGAGAAGTGCTCAGAACTTGGGATAATTAGGATCCTCATAGGCGCGGATCAAGGGTTTGATCTTCAGGTCGAACAAGGTGTGGAGTGCTGAGCAACCAAGCCAGAAACCGAGAAAAATGATTCCTTCCATATTTTGATCCTCCTATTAAGCGTGGCAGTCGTACCCATGGCTGGACCGGGATTTTCTCAGGGTTGGCGGACCCTGGAATGCGGCCGTATTGCCACGTCTTTTTCGCTCCCGATCACCTCCTTGGCAGTAGCATTGTGATCCAGTGGTCAACCTCGCAGGCTGCCTCCATTCGGATATACTCCTTTCTTAATACTTGGAAAATGAAGTTGTCAAGAAAAAATGACCCATGCGATGACTGTTTTTGGTACTTTTTTAACTTAAACTACCAAGAGCATGCCGCATGCTGATAAGTCAGTAGAATCCTTGTCTTGGGGCTTCCGGTAAGGCAGGAAAAGTTTTTATTTCAAAGTGGCTCATGTGATTATTTATCTGAATTTATTTAATATTATTTCAATAACGAGAAGGACGCAGAATAGGCCCTTGAATGCAACCCGGTGATCGGCCGTTTAGGGCGAGAAATCAGCACTCATTGTACATGCGTCTCCGTTATCGCTTTCCTTATTTTGGAAGAAAGACTTGAAGATTTCATTATTTTTTAAGGGTCGGAGTGAGAAAGATAGCCTTTTCCCAATTTTTCCAAAAGCAAAATGAGCCCTTAAAATTCAATAGGACGCATTATGCGCCCATTCGTTAATTAATTTGCACATTCATCATAGCAGGCCCTCTATCTCTAATGAATGGAAATGCTGTGAGTGGCTTATAAATGTGGGAGGAGTAAATTCTCGGGTAGAAAGGAAAGAAGGCGAAATCATGAGCAGAGCCCAAAATACAAAAAGCCCCAAAAATTTTAGAGTGCTAAAAAGCTCTTCTTCCTGGCTGCAAATCCAAAAAGTGGGTGACGCCCCATTTGACAGCCGTTATTATGGACACGGTCCGGCGGTAGGCAAGCTGCCGTCATTTGAAGAAATGTGACCGCAATCGCCAGCAAGCAAAACTGCCGTGCCTGCCAGGAAAAAGACTTCCCGAAAAAAACCGGCCGCCAAACATGTCCGGCAATGGTCCCATCTCCATCTGAGCGTCTTCCTGCTGGCGATCAGCGGTCTACTCACCGCTTGTATCGGCATTCTCCTCTATTTTTTCATCGCACTCGACATTCCCGATATCACAGCCCTCAAAAATTACCGGCCGCCGGTCACTTCTTTCATTCTCGATACCCACGGCGAGATCCTGGATCGCCTTTTTATCGAAAATCGCGTCATGGTCCCATATGCCCGCATGCCCGACCTGCTTGCCCGGGCCTTTGTGGCCGCTGAGGACGCCCGTTTTTTTGAGCATGCCGGTCTGGATGGCTGGTCCATTCTCCGGGCCCTCTACCACAATCTTCTGAACGGCGATCGGGGTCAGGGGGGGAGCACCATCACCCAGCAGGTGGCTCGTGCCCTCCTGCTTTCTCCGAAAAAGACATATACCCGAAAACTGAAGGAAGCGATTCTTGCCTACCGCATCGATTCGGTGCTCAGCAAGGAAGAGATTCTCCACATTTATCTCAACCAGATTTACTTGGGTGCAGGTTCCTATGGAGTGGAGGCGGCAGCCCGAACCTATTTCGGAAAGCATGCCTGGAAACTCAATTTAGCGGAAATCGCCATGCTGGCCG
>JARRJE010000148.1:0-5412 GCA_037379765.1 Deltaproteobacteria bacterium | reverse complement strand
TCTCCAGTACGTGCGGAAATATGTGGAGAAGAAATACGGCCGGCACCGATTGTATACGGCGGGGTTGACCATCTACACCACTTTGGAGAGGCACTTGCAAAAAGCGGCCTTCCGGGCGGTGGCTGAGGGACTGGGCCAGTGGAAGGCGAGGCATCTCGGCTCCCGTCAGGCCTTCACCCCACCGCAGGCAGCCCTCGTGGCGATGGAAACGACCTCCGGTCGGGTGCGGGCGGTGGTGGGCGGCAGCGATTACATCCGATCGCCTTTCGACCGGGCCATCCAGGCTCGACGGCAACCCGGCTCTGCCTTTAAGCCGCTCATTTACTCCGTCGCCCTGGCGCGGGGATTCACTCCCGCTTCCTTGATCGAGGATGCGCCGATGCGGCTCCCCGGTTCCAGTCCAGGGAAATTTTGGGAGCCGCGTAATTTCGAAGGCCGGTTTCAAGGGCCGACAACCCTGCGTGCCGCGCTGATCCATTCCAACAATATCGTCACCATCAAGCTGCTCCGGGCGGTCGGAGTCGAGCCGGTGGCCGCCCTGGCCAGCCGTCTGGGGATAAGATCGCCGCTGGCGGCCAACCTCTCCCTGGCGCTCGGATCCTCGGACGTGTCGCTGCTGGAGCTGACCGCCGCCTACAGCGCCTTTGGCAACGGGGGAAATCGGGTTAAGCCGATCTTCATCAGAAGGATTACCGATGCCGCAGGCCGGGTCCTCGAAGAAAACCAACCCCGACTGCGGTCAGTCCTCGACGAGAATCTGGCCTTTCAGATCACCCATCTGCTCAAAGGGGTCATTGCGGAAGGGACCGGACGAAAGGCTCGCGGGCTGGGGATACCTGCCGCCGGCAAAACCGGTACCACTGATGGTAATATGGATGCGTGGTTCGTGGGCTACACGCCGGAGCTGGCCGCCGGAGTCTGGGTGGGATATGATCAAAAGGCCAGTCTGGGCAAGCGGGAAACCGGTGGACGGGCCGCAGCCCCCATTTGGCTCGCCTTCATGGAGGGCATCAAGGATACTCTCTCCGGCCGCGATTTCCCTGTGCCACCGGGGATCACCTTCGTCCGCATGAATAAAGAGACGGGGGAGCTTTCAGGGCAGCTGGAACCGGGAGACAGGAACGAGATCACCTGGGAGGCTTTCCGCAAGGAAACTCTTTCCGTTCTCCATGCCGCCAGCATCTCCCGGGATTGAGAGCGAACCCGCTATCAATCGAAGGATAGGCAATCTTTGCTCAGCGATTTTTCCTCGGCAGGTTCTTCAACTCGTCCCGACCGTGATATACGATCTGGTAACTTTCGGAAAGCCTTTTGGTGAGGGCATCGATCTGCTCGTCGCTTTCGGCGGTGATGCGGATGGCCACCCGCTTCATGCCCTGGGGAGCATCCTCGAACGAAGTAAGGATGCTGATCACCATGGCCTTGTTCTGGCGCAGCAGCTCGATCACTTTGGTCACCGAGCCGGGGGCATCGGGCAGGTCGAAGACGTACTGGATGGCGCCGTCTTTGATACCGGTGGCATGGATAAAGGCGCGGAGCACATCGGTTTCGCTGAGCAGTCCGATGAGATGGCCGGCCTTGTCCACCACCGGCAGGCCGGAAATTCTGTTCTCCAGCATGATCACCGTGGCCTTTTCCAGTGAATCGTCGCCGTTGAGGGTAACAGGGTTAGGGGTCATGACATCCTTGACCTTCATTTCCGAAAGCAGATAATAGAGCTCGTGAATGTCGAGAGAGGTGGTCTTCGACGGCGAGGCGTCCTTTACGTCCCTGTCGGTGATGATGCCGATCAGCTTGCCGTGGCTGACTACGGGCAGGCGCCTGATGCTTTTTTCCTTCATGATCCGGGTCGCCCGCATCAGTGAGGTGTTCTCATCCACAGTATGGACGTCTTTAGTCATCCAATCCTTGATCAACATGTACACTTCCTCCTTGGTGCTCTGGCCAGGCGAGGCCTGGGAGAAATCGTCTCTGTTAACACGTCATCCCTCTTATATTCTATTCGCTGGGAGACCGCAAGCGGTTGTAAGCATAAGAACATTGTAGCGGCAGGAGCAATATGAGGAAAAAATTTGGTTCTTTTGACCTGCGTCTGAATCCCTGACGGAAATTTATTGGCGATTTCTTGAATAATGGTTTTCCGGAAGGGGCTTGGAAAGGAAAATAGCTGTCAATACTTCACTAGAATGTGAAACCGCCGCCGAGTTGTGTCCCGGGCCGCCAGCTCCTTTGTCGACAGCCCGCGTATAGTTCACTATAATTGCAAGTTGCCTTCGCGGATCCGACGCATGGACGAACGCACGGATTCCGGTTGCAATCTGTTGTAAAAAAGGTAAGGAAAAGAGCGAAGTCGGCTGCATGACCATCCGACATCTACTGCTGCACTCTAAAATGATGCCATTCCAGCCAATTGCCGATACTTCTCTCCAGGCGCTTCTTGGCGGCCTCCGTTTCGAAGAGGAGTTCGTTTTCCTGGAAACCACAAGGGGAAGCGCCGAAAACCGGCAGTCCATGCTCTTCCGGCAGCCAGTGGGCCGACTGCGGTGCACCGCCGCCGATGACCCCGACCGCTTCTGGGCTCAGGCCGAGCAATATCTGGACAAGGGGTACTACCTGGCCGGTTGGTGCGCCTATGAGCTCGGCTATCTGCTCGAACCGGCTCTCGCCGGATTTCGGCTTTCGGGGTCGGTGCCCTTGGCAGAGTTCGGCATCTATCGCCTCCCACATATTTACGATCACAAAACCAGGACGTTTGCTGGCGCCGGACCTTGGCCGGAAAGGGAACCACCGCCGGATGGCTATGAGCTGGACCACCTCAGGCCCAATCTGGACAAAGCGGACTATCTGGCGGCGGTCGAACAGATCAAACGCTATATCGAGGCGGGCGACACCTACCAAGTCAATTATACCTTCAAGCTGTTGTTCGATTTTACAGGCTCGATCGAGGATTTCTACCTGGCCCTGCGCCGGAACCAGAGCGTCGCCTACGGTGCCTACCTCCGCCACGGTTCCCGGCGAATTCTGAGCTTTTCTCCCGAGCTTTTTTTCCGGAGGCAGGGGACGCGTTGCCTCGTTCGGCCCATGAAGGGCACCATCGGTCGAGGTCGCACCCCGGAGGAGGACGCCGAGCTAGCCGCTTTTCTCGAAAACGACGTTAAAAACCGCAGCGAAAACGTGATGATCGTCGATCTGCTGCGCAATGATTTGGGCCGTCTTTGCCGCCCGGGGACAGTGGTCGCCGAACCGCTTTTTGCTGTGGAGACCTATGAGAGTCTTCATCAGATGACCTCCACTGTCATTGGTGAGCTGCACTCCGGTCTCTCTCTGGCGGAGGTGTTCGCTTCCTTGTTCCCCTGCGGGTCCGTGACCGGCGCCCCCAAGATCCGGACCATGCAGATTATCCGCGAGTTGGAGCGGGCTCCACGGGGAGTGGATACCGGCGCCATCGGCTATCTGGGGCCTGCCGGCGAGGCAGTTTTCAATGTGCCCATCCGGACGGTGGTGTTTGATGGCGGCCGGGGCGAAATGGGGATCGGTTCGGGCATCGTTTACGACTCCAGGCCAGAGACCGAATGGGAGGAGTGTTTGCTCAAAGGTCGATTCCTGACTCATGCCCAGCCGGCCTTCGAGCTGATCGAAACCTTGGTGTGGCTGCCCGGGGAAGGCTACTGGCTGCTGGCCCGCCATTTAGCACGGCTGGAGGCCTCGGCCCGCCATTTCGATTTCGCCTTCGAAAGGAAAGAAGCGGAACAAGTGCTGGCGGCCACGGCCGGCCGTTTCAATGCTCAGCCGCACCGGGTGCGGTTGGCCTTGAGCAAGGACGGCCGGCTGGCGGTACGCACCGTTCTCGGTCCCCAGCCGGTCCGGGATCTTCCCCCGGAAGACGGTGATCTGCCCTGTGTCCTTTTATCCTCCCGGCAAGTCGATTCCGGCGATCGTTATCGCTACCACAAGACCAGCCTGCGGGAGATGTTCGAGAAGGAGCGCGCCAGGGCGATCGGAGCCGGCTGTTTCGAGGTGCTTTTCTGCAACGAGCGGGGAGAGATAACCGAGGGCAGCATCACTAACGTCTTTATTCGTCAGGGTGGCCGGTTGCTGACGCCGCCAGTGCACTGCGGACTGCTGCCCGGGGTTTTTCGCCAGCATTTTCTTGAAAATGCTTCTCTGCCGGTGGCCGAAGTGGTTCTTTACCCGGAGGATCTGGCAACAGCGGATGCCCTTTACGTCGCCAATTCGGTGCGCGGTCTGGTCCAGGTGCGGCTGGAATTGATGCGGGGAATCGCGTCCTCAGGCCGAGGATCAAAATATTTTCCCGCTGCCTCAAACCCTTGAGCTTCTCATTTCGAACTTCATTCTTTTACGCCCGATCAGACAATCAATTCTGCTTCTATTTTCTGATGTAGGTCTTGATGATATCGGATTTGCCGATCACTCCCACCAGTTTGCCCTCGGTATCCAGCACCGGCAGGGTATGCACCCTTTTCCGGGCCATGATGGAGGCGATCTCGTCCAGGGGCGTTTCCTCGGTCACGGTAATCAGCTTTTGGGTGGCAATGTCCTTCACCCGGGAGCCGGCCATCTTTCTGATTTCTTCGTCGAGCTTGTGGGGATTTTCGAGGATGATGACCGAGTCGAGGATGGCCGCCACGGTAGGAATGTGGATTTTCTTGGTCTGATCGATAAGATCGCTTTCGGTGGCAACCGCCACCAATCGGCCGCTTTCGTCGATCACCGGTGCGCCGCTGATTCGGTTTTCCCACAACAGATTTGCCAGTTTCTCTACCGGCATCTCCGGAGTGACGGTGATCACTTCCCTGGTCATGACGTCTTTGGCCGTCAGCATCGCTCTTCTCCCGCCCGGTGGTGCCGGGCTTGTCGATAGTTTCAAGTCACCTTTTGATGATACGCTATTCCCGGTAAATGACAAGGAAATGCTGCCGGAAGAGACAGGAGAGCAAGGGCTACTCCAGACTTTCGATGGTGGCGAGCCGACTCTGGATTTTTTTAAGGTAGGTTGCGGCCATGTGGTTGTCAGGATCGAGTTCGACAACGCTGGCAAGGAGGTGATTGGCCTGTTGAAGCTTGTTTTCGGCGAAGAGTTTCTGGGCATGGTCGATGACAGCCGGGATCTCCCGATTCATGATCGTCTGAACCTCCTCCTGCAGCTCGGGCCATTTGTTGCAGTGGGGCCCGTTTTTCAGCACCCGCTGCATGTGGAGCAAGGCCCCTTCATATTCTCTGCGGGCAAAACACGACCTCGCCCGGGCGAGAGAATTTTTCAGATGAGTCAGCTGAACCTTTTGAACGATCGCCTCGGCCGCCTGTTGGTCCGGGTCCACGGCAAGCGCTTTCCGGGCATACTCTTCCGCTTTGTCGAGGTCGCCCTGTTCCAATCGGTAGCGGGCGAGATTG